>CAZVAE010000026.1:0-13179 GCA_964624985.1 uncultured Isosphaeraceae bacterium
TATTCGTTCACCGATATCCCCGAGATCTTCACTAGGGAAGGGGCCAGCGCCAACACGGGTACTGTATGCCTTCATGATGCCAACGACTTCATCTAAAACTTTGCCAGGAAGTCCAGTTCCAGAATGGATACCCAGAGCAGAGCAGTTTGAACTGGTTACAAAGGGGAACGTGCCATGATCGATATCAAGAAGGCAGGCATTCGCACCCTCGAACAGAATTGATTTGCCCTGTTTTAAGCAGTTATGTAACTCATAAACGGTATCGATTATGTGCGGTGAGAGGCGTTTACCATATGCTGCAAACTCATCTGCAAGTGCAACGGGATCTAGTGGAGGTGCGTCTACCCCAAGAGCGGTTAGCTCGGCACATCGAATCGAGCAGGTGATATTGAGTTTCTCAAGTAGAGTGTCATACTCTAACAAATCGCCCATGCGAATTGCAGTCGCTCGGTGTACCTTGTCAGCATACGCTGGACCGATGCCTCGTTTCGTTGTGCCGATCGAGTTGTCCCCTTTGCCTGCGGCTTCAGCAAGTTTTCTTTCTAGAGCTGCGTCATGTTCTTTGTGATACGGCATGACGACATGCGCTCGATTTGAGATCTTCAAATTATCGCCAACTTCAATACCACGATTTCGAAGCGTATCAATTTCCTTGATGAGTTGAATTGGGTCTACGACGACTCCATTGCCGATGACGCACTGTTTGTCCTCGTAAAGGATGCCTGAAGGGATCAAGTGTAATGCGTATTTTTCATCGCCAACGACGACCGTATGACCTGCATTTGCTCCACCGTTATACCGAGCAATGACATCATGTTCAGCAGTCAATAAATCGACAATTTTACCCTTGCCCTCATCGCCCCATTGGAGACCAACGATTGCTGTGTTCTTTTTTGCACTCATTATGGGCATTCTAGCTTAGGGGCATCTTTTGATGAGTGGCTAATGTCGAAACATCAAAGTTATTTGGTTGCCGTTTGATGTTCAAATGCGGCGAATAACAGTTTCATCATCATTAATTTTGACGACAAACTCGACTGGACCAATCTTGACATGGTCACTGTTCGCAAGTTCTGCAGAATTTATGGAAGTTCCATTGTGAAACGTCTCGGCATCAGGGTCTCGGTTCAACACTTTGACGTGGCCTCCGTCCACTGTAATTTCACAATGAAGAGGTGCAATTGTAGGAATTGCAACATGTAAATCGCATGTTTTTCGGCGTCCAATGGTAGTGCGACTTTGTTCCAAGTCGAATTTTCGACTTGTTCCATCTTTATATGTCATGATGAGTTGAATCGTCATCGTTACTTCCTGTTCCCCTTTACAATCTCATTTAGCAATGTCGACTTTACGCCAAACATCACTTACCCATTTTAACAAGAAGAGATGTGATCCTCAAGAAAATTCTGACGAAGTTGTAAGTGTCTGTACAGCAGAAGGTTGGGTGGAATCTGCATCGAAAGTGAAATCAGTGTATATCCATGTTCCGTTTTGTGAACATAAATGTCACTACTGTGACTTCTACAGTATTTCACAATCAGATGATCAGTATGCTCCTTTCATTGAACAACTTAAACTTGAAATCCAGTATCTATCATCGCAATTTTCTTCAATCGAAACAATCTTTATTGGAGGCGGTACGCCAACCATCTTTGAAGAATCCTTGTTTGAAGAACTTCTCCAAGTAGTCTCGTCTCAATTGCCAATCGCAAGTGAATATGAATGGACGATTGAAGCGAATCCTGAAAGTGTGACTGCTGACAAGGCGATGATGATGGCTCAGTATGGAGTAAACAGAGTTAGCATTGGAGCGCAATCATTTCATAGGGAACTGCTCTTGCAGTTAGAGCGAATCCATAAAATTGAAAATGTTGAACGTTCGATCACCCATTTCCGTCAAGCTGGGCTTAATAACATCAATCTTGATGTCATGTATGCAATTCCAGGCCAAACTCCAAAGCAACTCGTTGAGGATTTGGAGCGTGCAATTGAGTTGCAACCAAAACACTTGAGTTGCTACTCTCTTGTATATGAGCCGAATACCCCTTTAGAAACAAAACTACGAAATGGCAATATTCAACGGGTTGATCAAGAAGTAGAGGCTGAAATGTTTCTATGTGTTCAAGAAACGCTGAAGTCTCATTCATTCCTCCAATATGAAATTAGCAACTTTGCAAAGAACGGATTTGAATGTAAGCACAACGTTGCGTACTGGAACAATGACGATTGGTGGCCATTTGGACCATCTGCATCAGGACACATTGACGGTATCCGTTGGAAAAACATACCTAGGATTTCGCAATACATCAATGGTATGCCTTTGCCCGATATTATCGATGTTGAAACTCTCCCATTCGATCAACAAGTTGGTGAAACATTTATGCTAGGTCTAAGAATGATGAAAGGCATCGAACGTTCAAAAGTAGATGCCCTGTTAGAGTCTTCGAACAACACGTGGCGAACGAGCGTAATCAACGAGTATGTTTCAAACGGCCTTCTGCGTTGGCAGGATGATTATTTAGCACTTTCGCCAAGGGGAGTGCTGCTGGCCGACACTGTCATCTCTGCATTGCTCATGGAAGATGAAACGATAGCCGATACGGAATAAAAGTAGCAGAGTATATACATGTCACAATCGAGTTCATTTGCAAATTTGAGACGAAGGCTCGCTCCTTTGATACGACCAATCTTAGAGCACGTGCCACCTATTCGATACCTCGCTGTTCATCTATTGAAATTGAAGCAGTCGGGGATGATTCGTCGTTGTGGTCTGACGTTTGCTCTTCCCAGTGGAGACTTTGGCGTGACCCTTGAGGCCGAATCTACTGGTGAATATGAGCCAGTCACAACTACGTTGCTAAAGAATACGTTGCATAAAGGGATGACCTTCATTGATATAGGAGCGCACGTTGGGCTATTCACGTTGCCGGCTTCGCTTTGGGTTGGTACGGAGGGGAGAATTGTTGCATTTGAGCCACACCCAGATAATTTCAACATGTTATTGCAAAACATCTCAAGCAACGAACTTCCATGTACCATCGAAGCCATCCAATCGGCAGTTTCCGACAAAAATGAAAAGATGCAATTACATCTGTCGCCTTTCAATACAGGGGACCATCAACTCTTCCATAAAGGTGGACGCCATTCAGTCGAAGTTGATTGCACGACATTAGATGAATTTATAACAAACGAACAAAGAGTTGACGTTATCAAAATGGATGTGCAAGGCGCAGAAGCAGCAGTGTTCCGAGGGATGAAGCGAGTCTTGCATGATAACCCAAACATTCAGATTATCTGGGAACTTTCGCCAGCACAGCTCGAAGTGAGTGGCTCTAGTGCAAAAGAACTGCTAGAGTGGCTGCAAGAAGAAGGATTTACGTTTACGGTGATCGATGATGCGACGGGCGTTGTAGAAAAAGCAACTCTTGATGAAGTTCTTGAACAGTGTCCAAATGATTCGTACTTAAATGTATTGTGTGCACGTGACAATGAACTCTAATCGTCAATTGCAATGGTGTATCGGATCGGCACTCTTAGTGCTCATCGTTCTTGTTGGTGTTCGGTTTAGTTCTGGCGTGCTATCCAATGGCCCTGTTTATGACGAACAGTACATCACAATTCCAATCAACGACATCATGCAGAATGGTTGGTCAGTAGAGACCGCGATTGATTATCAAGAGACGAAAGGCCCGGCGATGATTTGGCCGTATGCTTTTCTTGGAAAGGTTTTTGGCGGGACATTGAATGATCTTCGCTTTGTAAGCATCTGTTTTTCATTTGCTGCAATGATTCTACTCATTTGGATTGCGGTGCAATCAAAAGTATTTGGTGGAGCACTGTTCCTAGTTGCAATTGGCTGGTTGCTCCTTCCCTACAACCTTGTATTTAGTGAAATTGTCATGGGGGAAGTATCTTTTTTGTTTCTCTCTCTTCTTGCTGTTGCAGCTTTTGTATGGAGCAATGCTAGTGATAGCCCAAAAGGAAACAGCCGTCTCGCACTTCTGCTGTATACGATTGCTTTAGCGCTTGCCCTTTATAGTCGAATTCATGCGGTTGCTCTTGCTGGTGGAGTATGCTTTACAGCATTTGCAATTCAGGGGAAAAGGAGCTGGCCTTGGTGGGTTGCAAGTGCCATTGCAGGATTACTACGAATTCCACTCTGGATCCGATGGGACGGTCTTGTAAGTCCAGAGTATCAAGCACTTCATGGTTTAGGTTTTAGAGTTGAGAGTCTCTCATATTTGGCGGCTGCACTTGTTCCATTCGTTGGAATATTCCTGATAGAAGGGTGGCGCAAGGCAACGTCGAAAACATTTATTGCTGCCTCTTTCATCATCGGAGTTGCGTTGGTTTTCATTGCGATGCCAAATTTATTTGTTCCCGAAACAATTGATTTCGTAAATCACAATGACCGATTTCAAGGGATCTCGGCATCAGTTATCTTAAAGAGCTCCACAATACCATTTATGCAGCAGGCGATCCTCGCATTCCTTGCGGGTTTAGGGCTTGCAGGTCTTGCTGGACTTTGGCATCTCAGAGAAAAATCACCTCTTCCAGTGCAGATTACGTTTTGGTCCCTTCTCCTTGGCTGGTTACTCTATGCATGTACCAGAGGGTTTGTTTTTGACCGCTTTATATTGACGTGGGCTTTTCTTTTGCCAATAGTATGGGTACAAACATTGCCTCGCTGGTTGCTTGCGATCCAATATGTATTTCTCGCTTTGATTGCTGGCTATCTCACAGTAGTTTGGCTATGAGTTATGCAGTTGGATCTATGATGCCAGCAGAATTTCCCGCTGGAGTAGAGCCTTCTGGCATAGTTCCACCTTCTTGCATTTGAGCGGCAACGAGTTGTGCGATCTGTACAAAACGGCTCTGAAGTTCAGTTATCAATTGCTTGATTTCCGCACTTTCTTCTTCAGTTAAATTGCCTTCTGTTTTACCTTGTAGCATTTCAAGTAAATCGATTGCGAACTTAGAGCCCTCTAAATCGACCATAACTCCTTTTCCCGAAGGGTCTTGGTGCATGCCGAGGCCCATAAGTGCTTGTGAGGCAAGGATACCCAATAGCCCTCTAAAGTTTGGCTCTGGCATTTGGCGAGCTTCTGCTTTTTCTTCTGCTTTCTGCTCAGCTTGAGAGAGGCGCTCTTTTTCAGCTTCCGCTTCCGCCTTCCAATCGCTATCTACTTGAATTTCAGGTGTCGTATCTTCAGACATGTGTATTCACTCCAAAAAAGGGTCAAGAGAAAAGTCCTAATCTTGGATTATACGCTACATCGTGCCATACAATAGGAAAATGCTAATGCGATGGACTGTATGTTTACTTTTGCTTTTTGGCGCTGGATGTGGCAATCAGCTTTCTGTGTTTACAGAAAACGCAGAATATGTTTCACCCGTAGATTTTTCTCACTCAATAATTGAAGAACCATTGGATGAAGTAGAAGAGTCATTGTCGACTGTGCCCCAACAAGGGGCTATTGAAGAAGGTGAAACCATACTTATCGAAGAGGTTCTTGCAGAGTTTGAAGAACAAGACTCCGCCTTCACTCCAGAGCTCGTGGGCATTCCATTGACCGTTGAAGCCTTAGTTGGACAGGTCAATGGACGACCTGTCTATGCAAATACAGTGCTTGATCCGGTAGCAGACCAAATTGAAGCGGCATCTAAAAAGATGAGCAGAACTGAATTCGCTGATGAGATTCGTAAAGCGCTCTACTCAGAACAAGAACACATGGGGACGACCATCCTTGGTGGAAGAATGTATGAGTTAGTCATTACAGATTTGCTCCTCTCTGAAGCAATGAGCGGTATGTCCAAAGAACAATCGTATGGTCTTGTCGCAATCGTTGGTCAGATGAGAGATGACCTTGCTTCGTCTCAGGGCGGTTCTCAGGCACAACTTCGTGAAACGATTGAAGAACAAGCCGGACTTACTGTTGATAAGTTTCTTGAATTGCAGCGTGACCAGATTTTGATTGATGCCTTGTATAGACAGAAAATCTGGCCAAAAGTAAATGTTACATGGCGCGATATTCAGCGAGAGTTTGAACAAGTTTCATTAGGTGAACAGAGCGTTGTTACTTCTGACGACGAAGAACGCATTAACCAAATCTTGCTTGGATTACAACAAGGTATACCGCTTGGCAGCATCGAAGCCGCTAGAGGTGTAGTCACATTGGGAATGATACGGTTAAGTACTGAAGATCCCCAGATCGTAGACGTACATAACGCGTTTGCTGAAGGGCTCTCATTTCAAGAAATTGCAAACAGATTTGGTATCAAAGATGATGGTGTATGGGAGACCTTTCAGATGGGGCTGGGAGGTATTGAGGACATTGAAGTTGGTGAAGTCATTAAGAAACACCTTGTTGGTGTTTCTGAGGGTGATTATGTTGAACCCTTTGAACTCGGAAGCAGTACGGTATGGATTGCAGTCCTAGATGTGCAGCAGCCAGTGTCGTTGTATAACAGGCAGGTCCAAATTGCAATGCAAAACGCACTCCGTTGGATCCAGTTTAACCGTGAGAAGGATCGCTATGTTGAATCACTTTGGGGTGAGGGCAGTCTTGAAGAGGTTAAGTCGATGGCTGACCGTGTCACAAACATTGCTGTCCGACGATACCAACAGTAATCCCCTGATTGGCGCCGAAGGGGAAAGGGTCGCAAAGCAATTTTTGAAAAAGAAGGGGTGGATGGTTGTCGCTCAAAATATAAAGGTCGGCTGCTTTGAAATAGATTTAATTATGCGTATTCCCAAAACAAACACGGTAGTCTTTGTTGAAGTCCGTTCAACGAGTCGAGCAGAAGGAAACCCTGAATTAACCTTGTCGAAAAGAAAACGGAGTGCAATCAAGCGATCTACTCTTGCGCTACGAGGAAGAGTGATTCGCCAGAATTGTAAACTTAGAGTAGATCTGGTTACTGTCCGCTTGCACTCGATACCCCCTGATATACGCCATTTTGAAGGCATTATGAAGGCTCACTGATTTAAAGAAATAGATCAAAAATTACGTGTTGTTTGCCATAAATCGTATCTATAATACGTTTATCCAGATAGGAAAAATAAAATTAGGAGTTCCAAATCATGCTTAATTCTTCTCTAAAAGCAATGCAAATCGTTGCCTTATCTGCACTTACAGCTATTTCTTCATTCGCAATCGCTCAAGATAGAGGCGGTGGTCGACAAGGTGGCGGAATGCGAAATATGATGTCTGCAGGTGGGATGACTCCTGATTTTATGTTACGAGATTTACAGCGATTTCAACTCGCTTTAGAACTCTCCGATGAACAGACGCTCATCGTTGAACAGATTCTACGGGATTATGATGAGTCTTTCCGTGAGGCAACAGATGCGAGTCAAGCGAGTATTGGAAGTTCGTTCGCATCCATGCGACCAAATGAAGATGATCCAGCACGACAGCTTACAGATGAGTTGCGAAATCGCTCAAGAGAGTTAAGAGAGAAGTTGGACTCTGCGAGGAACTTAGGTGATGAGAGTGGAATGCAAGAGCTCCAATCAAAAATACAACAGGAGCTCGATGAGATTCGCGACGAAATGCGAGAGTTGCGATTAAATCAATGGCAGTCACCAGAACGCCAGGCAGCGTTTGAAGAAGTCGCATTATTGATGCAAGATCAGTTGCGACTGAAGAAGCAAATGAGAAGCGAGTTTGAAGGTGATCTTGTTGCGATTCTTACTGAAGAACAACAGCATCTATGGCCTCCTCTTGACCGACAGCTGATTCGCGACAGACTATTGCCCAGAGGTAGACTTAGCGGAGAAACGGTTGACGTCATGAGTTTAGTCGAGCAGCAGGAGTATGATGATGAAACACTCTTCACGCTATTGCCTATTATTCAAGAATGGGATGAGTCCGTAACGCCAGCCCTTACTGCAAGAGATGATCATATTGTTGAAAACCAAGGCATGCTCATGTCTGCAATGAGTACGATGGATCCTGCATCTGGAATTTCTGTCATGGAGGCGCAAGCAAAGTTTGCAGAAGCTGTCCGAGACATTAATGACAATGCTGTTCAGAACATTGTTCTACTACTTCCTGAAGATAAACAAGGGGAGTTTGACATGTATGCAAAAGAGCGTGGTTACCCACGTATCTTCCGGCCTACAAGGACAGACAGAGCATTCAAGGCAGCCATGGAACTTGAAGAACTTGAAGCGGATATTCTTCAAGCCATCACTGATCTGTACGATTCATTGCAAATTGAGATGGACTACGCAAATCAGCAGTTACTTGAAGCAACGCACCGTTGGGAAGCTCAAGAGCAACTTGACCGAATGAATCGATTTGCTCAAAGAATGGTTGGCGGAAGTAGCGAGCAAACTGACAGTCCAATTCAAAAAGCCGAAGAAGGTAAGCGTGCAATTGAAGAGACCTACCTTGAACAACTCCGTATGCTGTTGACCGAAGAACAGATTGAAGCACTTGGTGGCCTGCAAACTCGAGCTGAACGTCGAGAAAGCGGTCAGCGAGATCGAGAAGCAGGCGGTCGAGATTCAAACCGAGGATTTGAAGGTGGTCGAGAAGAGTTCATGAAAAGGTTTGATACAGATGGCGATGGGAACATCAGCGAATCTGAACGAGAAGCAATCCGTGACCACTTCCGAAACAATGGTGGTCAACGAGGTGGCGGAAATGGTGGTTCTGGAGGGCCCGGAGGCCGTCCTTAACAATCAAGCATGAGCCCATCATATCGAACTTTTCTGACTCTATTTGTTGCCAAGTTGGCCACATGCAGCCATGAGATCTCTTCCTAAAGTGATTCTCCTCCGAACAAATTGACCAGTCGATTTCGCAATTTGTACAAACCGTTCAACAGATTCCTCAGTAGGTGACTCCCACGGACTCTGCTCTCGAGGGTTGTACGGGATGACATTGAGACCACAGCCAATTGGTTTCAAATATTCGCAGATCTCTAGTGCATCTTCATCCGAATCGTTCACGCCTGGAATCAAAACATACTCGGCAAGTACGCCGCCAGAATCATGTCTTGGGTAGGTTAAAATCGCTTCCCGGAGTTGTGCCATTGAAACTGCTTTCGCGAGGGGCATAATTTCTTTCCGAACCCTATCGTTTGGAGCATTCACTGAAAACGCGAGGGATAAACGCTTGAAGCCATCTGTACGGGCAAACGCGGCGAGCAATCTAATTCCCTCTAATCGGCCAACAGTTGAAACACAGATTTTTGAACTCGCAATTGCGGGGCCATTGTTGTCAGCAAGAATTTCAATCGCAGGAATGACTGCATCTAGGTTTTCAAGCGGTTCTCCCATGCCCATAAAGACAATATTGTCTATCGGTGTTTGTAGGGCATGATTAGCAGCATGCCATTGAGCAACAATTTCAGCAGTTGTTAGATTCCTTTTCAAACCCATTTGTGCTGTTTGACAAAAATCGCAACCCATTGCACATCCTACTTGCGAGGAAAGGCACAGCGTGTGTCTTGTCTTCTTAAAGCCATCAATCGGAAGAATGACAGATTCAGTCTCAAGTTCATCGTGCAATGTCAGTAAGAATTTAACTGCTCCGGCATCTTCTACAACTTTACTTGGAGTTACTGAAGTTTCAGCTTGTTCAATATGCTTTGCTTGACGATAAAAGGCTCGCCATCTCTGAATATCGCTATTCTTGCTCGGTACACCTAACATGTTGTACAAGATACTAGAATACACGTATGGAGCAAAGCAGATTAGGTGAACGAAGATTGCCAGCAGTATTCATTACAGGCGCCGGTGGTGAAGTTGGGCACGGTCTTATCTCTTCTTTTCATAAGGAAGGTCGTAAAGATATTGTCGCGACGGATATCTGTGAACTAGACGGGGAGCAGCGCGAAAAATGTAGTGCAACGTATTTAGCCGATGTCTGTGACCGAGACGCCCTTGATCGAATACTGTCGATGTATCAAGTCAAGGAAATGTATCATTTAGCGGCAGTCTTAAGTACACGGGCAGAATTTGCACCAGAAATTGCACATCAAGTTAATGTCAATGGCACAGTCAATATGTTGCAAATTGCAGCAGAGCAAGGACGGATGTATGGAGAACCAGTGAAGGTTGTATTCCCAAGTTCTATTGCAGTCTATGGCTTTGGGTCCCTTGAAGATAAGTCCCGTGCCGGATCAGTTTCAGAATATGAACATTGCAAGCCGTCAACAATGTATGGGTGTAACAAACTTTATTGTGAGCATCTTGGGCGGTATTACGCACATTCGTATCGACAACTTGCCAGTGATAGTATCGCAGGTGAAGACAAAAACAGAGGTGTTGTCGATTTTCGTTGCGTGCGGTATCCGGGTTTAATTTCAGCTGAAACAATCCCCACTGGTGGTACAAGCGATTTTGTTCCTGAGATGCTTCATGCTGCAGCAAGAGGCGAGCAATACAACTGTTTCGTACGAGAGGATTCTCGCATTCCATTTATGACGATGAAAGAAGCAATCGACGCAACATTACAACTTGCATCAGTTTCTAGAGAATCATTATCACAAATCGTGTACAACATTTCCAGTTTTAGTCCTACTGCAGGAGAAGTAGCTGCGTTAGTGAGAGGATATTTTCCAGATGCAGATATTTCATTTCAGCCCGATGCAAGGCGCCAAGCAATAGTTGATTCTTGGCCAGAAGCACTAGACTGCAGTGTTGCTGCGAATGATTGGGGCTTTAAGCCAAAGTACACGCTAGAAACGGCTTTTGAAGAGTATCTTGTGCCTCGAGTTAAGAAACAATATGAAAGCACATCATGACAACGACAAACTCTACATTTATTGAACGTTCTTCTGCAATCCTTGCCCACCTTGAAGAGACCGGTCAACTCAAACAACTTCAAATGATCGAATCGCCAATGGGACCACGAATTACAATTCGTGGTCGTGGAGAAGTAGATTGCTTTTGTTCAAATAATTATCTTGGTCTTGCAAATCATCCCGATGTTGTTGAGGCAGGTATTGAAGGGCTTCGTAAATATGGCGCTGGGACTTCTTCAGTCCGGTTCATCTGTGGGACATTTGCGCCGCACGAAAGACTAGAAGAACGAATTGCATCATTTCTTGGCGTTGAAGCGAGTTACACGTTCGTCTCATGCTGGAATGCAACAGAAGCGACATTCCCGACCCTTTGCCAAGATGGTGATGTCATTGTTTCTGATGAGTTGAATCATGCGTGCATCATTGACTCCATGCGTCTAACAACAGCAATTCATCGAGGAGTTTCTAAGTGCATCTACAAACATAGCGACATGCATTCGTTACGAGAAGCATTACTCATGGCAGCTGAAAAAAGAAGTGCTGATGGGTCTGTTTTCGTCATTACCGATGGAGTGTTTTCAATGGAAGGGGATATTGCATTGCTTCCAGAGATTCGCGAATTGTGCGATGAGTTTGGTGCAATCTTGGTTGTCGATGACTCGCATGGAACTGGGGTGATGGGTGAAACAGGTCGTGGAACGCATGAACACTATGGCATGGCCGGTGAGGATATAGATATTTTTACAGGTACGCTAGGCAAAGCACTTGGTGGCGGGGCGGGCGGATATGTCGCAGGTAAACGCGAAGCAGTTGAATTGCTTGTACAGCGTGGTCGGCCGACGCTCTTTTCAAATGCCTTGCCAGTGACAGTTGCGTGTTCAGCTAAAGCAGCCATCGATACGCTTGACAATAATCCATCGCTTGTACAAAAACTTTGTGCCAATGTCGCATCAGCAAGAAAAGGCATCGGCGAAGTCGGTTTTGAAGTCCTTGAATCTCCGACTGCAATTTGCCCAATCATTGTTGGTGAAACTGCTACAGCAATTGCAATGAGTAATGCTTTGTTAGAAATGGGTTGTTTTGCAATCGGATTCGGATACCCAGTCGTTCCTGAAGGAACAGCACGAATCCGAGTGCAGATTTCTGCTGCCCATCAGCAAGAACATATTGAGCGTCTCTGCGTAGCTTTGGCATCGGTGCGAAAACAATACCATTGAAACTTTTACAATTGGCGTGACAAATGACGGTAGTGAAGGGGGTGCACCTGGCTGATGTCAAAGTTGACATTTATAGTTGATCGATAAGTTCAGCACAACGATTCATGTCTAATTCGTTTGCCCAGTTCCCGCCTTGTTTAATTGACGAGCCAACAATCACTGCGTCTGCGTATTCAAAAATATCGTTGATATTTTCAGGAGTGGCGCCTGACCCAACGAGTATGGGCAACTCTGTTGCGCCATGCACTTCGCGAAGTTGGGCGATATCTACAGTGTGCCCCGTATGATTTCCCGTCACAATAACACCATCTGCACCCATAAACTCTGCGCCCCTTGCGTGGTCACCAATCGAAAGATCTGCAGTTAATGTATGTGAAGAATGTTTTTTCTGAATATCAGCAAGAATAGCAATATCATCAGCATCAATCCGTCTTCGTTCACGAAGTAGTGGCCCAGCGTCTGCAACATCCATGATGCCTTCATCAGCGATGGACGCGAAAGCAAAACCCTCTGCCCGGATAAAGCATGCACCAGTTGCATGGGCGACAGCAAGTGCAGCGCAGTTTGCTCCAGCAAGAATTTGTAACCCCACTGGGACATCGACAGCGTCTACGACAGCCTGTGTTGTGGCTGTCATCGTCGCAACAATTTCTGGTCCGACAGTGCGAAGCAAGTAAGGGGTGTCGTGCATATTTTCAATGAGCACAGCGTCGAAACCGCACTCAGCAAGTTTGGTCGCTTCGTTAACAGCAATGGCAGCAATTTGTTGAGGGGACAAGTTGCTTTTAGCAGTGCCTGGCAATGCTCGTAAGTGCACCATCCCAATAACTGCTTTTTGCTTGTTGAAAATTGTACGGAAGTCAGCCATTGGACTGAGCGCCCATGCCAAGCAGGGTGAAGAGTTCCATTCGAGTTGCAGGATTGTCCATAAACAATCCGTGGAGTTTACTTGTAGTTGTCCAACTCTCAGGTTTTTTCACTCCTCGGTAGCACATGCAAAAGTGTTTGCACTTCAAGATAACGGCAACGCCTTGAGGTCGTAATTCTTCTTGAATGGCGTCAGCAATTTGAGCAGTTAATTTTTCTTGAACTTGTAATCGTTTGGCGTAAGCGTCGACAACACGCGCAATTTTAGAAAGTCCAAGAACGCGACCATCTGGAATGTACGCAACATGTGCTTTGCCGACGAAGGGGACCATGT
>CAZVAE010000027.1:0-527 GCA_964624985.1 uncultured Isosphaeraceae bacterium
TTTCGCAACCCATGCGCGAACATCGTGGCAATCTCAAGTTCTCGTTGATTTGCTGTGATTGCGGCTTTGGTCCCATAGTAATCACGGGCGACGATTTCGTAATCGAAGAGAGACTCGTAGTAGTAACGTTGAGCGAACAGCGCATCCCCATGAATGATGTGCGCTTCACCCATAAGTGGATTTCGTTTATGGCGTTCCATCCAAATCGAAGTGAGCCGAATCGCCTCTTGGTAATCTCCTGAGGCGAGATATTTTGATGCAATCGCGAGTTGAGCTTCAGGAGTTCCGGGTTCTGGCTCACTTGTTAACACCCATGTATCCGTCTTTTCATCAAGGGTATACGTCTCTTGTGCAACTGCAACTGTGGCAATCTGAAGAGCAAAACATAAGGGTAGGAATTTCAGCATTTGCACATCATAATCACGTAGAGCGATTAAAGTAGCCGAAGAGTAATACGTTGTGCTCATTCGGAGCACATTTCATCAAATGGGCAAGGATGCCCCAGAGCAGTGCTAGGACGGCCAAGA
>CAZVAE010000027.1:537-870 GCA_964624985.1 uncultured Isosphaeraceae bacterium
GCGCTTAGGAGCGATCAATTGTTGTTGTTATGTCATCACGGGGCTGTTCGTTCGTCCCGTTTTTGCCATTGATGAAGCTACCCAATTGACCCAACTCGGAAGTCAGGACATCTTCTCGATGTTGTTTGAGTCTTGGAGAGTCCTTTTGGCGATTGGTATCTTGGCGGGTCTTATCAATTTACTTGCGAAGCCAAAGAATAGAGAAGCTCTTGGCATAGAACTTCCTACACAACTGATCGCACAACCCATGGCATTTGGTCTTGGAATCGTTGCGTTAATCCTCGTTGCTCTCTCCCTCACTCCTCTCCCAACACTTCCGATGATGGTCATTGC
>CAZVAE010000027.1:880-13130 GCA_964624985.1 uncultured Isosphaeraceae bacterium
GTCTTGCTCGCATGGACGAGTTATCAGAAAAACAAACTGAAGACTCCCTCGCTGACAAATCAAGAGTTGCAACAACAAAATCGGGTGAATGCCGTTTCTAGAAGTTCTTTGATTCGGCTGGAGTTAGGCAGTGCCTTGCTGTCTCTTGCATCAATTGAAGAGGAGCGCAATCTAGTGGATCAACTCGCGTCACTTCGCGCATCGCTCTTTGATACATTTGGAATAACGCTCCCTCCAATTCACATCAAGGACGATTTGAGATTACCCGCAAACACGTACAGAATCTACTTGAGGGGTGGCGTCATTGGCGAGGGCGTCGTGTACAAAGATAGATGCATGGTGATTAACGAGAATGATACAGATGCAGAGCTCGATGGTATTCAAGAAAAAGATCCGGTCTTCGGATTGCCTGTGCTTTGGATTAGTGAGGAAGTTCGAAATTCAGTCGGTGAACTTTTTGTTCAAGCAATGGATCCTGTGTCTGTGGTGATGACCCACATTTCTTCGGTCGTTGAAAAGCACGCAGCGGAGTTATTGACTCGAGAAGAAGTCTCTGTCATGGTGAATGAACTCCGGTCAACTTCACCTCGGTTGGTTGATGGTGTGATTGGTAAGACAGTTACACTTGCAAGGTTTCATCGAATCCTCCAGTCACTTCTAGAGGAAAAGGTATCGGTAAAAGATTTGAATACGATTATCGAGACAGCCTCTGATAGTGCGAATTGCACTCTTGAAGAAAGTGTAGAGCAGATCCGCGAAGCATTGAGGAGACAAATCTGTGCAAATGTATCCACGCCGGATGCTCTAGGGGGGCAAGTGATTCGGTGTGTAGAGTTGCCGGAAGAAACAGAAGTTGCAATTGCAAAAGAAGAACTGTCTAAAGAACAAATTACCGAGGCGCTACAAACAGCAGCAGCGCCATTACTCTCCGAAGGATTGCCAATTGTTGTCGTTTCTTCAGCAAAATCTAGAAGAACATTCCGAAAGCAGATTGAGTTCGAAAAAAATGTTGTGGTCTTAAGTCGCAACGAAATTGTTCCAGAAGTTGACTTGCAAGTTGTGGGAAGTATGCAACCTGTTGTGCAGACCTCACTCACAACGCCTCCCCCTTCTCAAGAAGATGACACGATAAAAACTGTTGCATTTGCAAAGACGCTTCTTGGGCAAACGAGTATCACACAATCAATTGAAGACCGGCTAGAACTTGGCATCGCAGAAATCAGATCATTAGTTGGTGAAGTTCTGGAAGGTCACTCCACGAATAGATTCCCTCCTAAACTAGCGAGTGCTCATCGCTATCTGGTGAACAAAGGAATTGATGATGTTCTCGCAGCTGAGATTGTTCAATTCACAGACATAGACTCTTCGATGAGTAAAGATGAGATGTTGCGCAAACTCAATCAGGCAATGCTAAGGAGAATACCTCGAACAGTACCGCCTCCAAAAAGAGATTCCTCAGACCCGACGGTAATCGCACTCGTTGGACCAACAGGAGTTGGAAAAACCACAACAATTGCAAAATTGGGAACGAAGTTTGGTTTGCAACAAGGTCGTAGTATTGCCTTGATTACAGCAGACACATACAGAATTGCAGCTGTGGACCAACTGCAACAATACGCAGATTTGTTTAACGCATCATTATCAATTGCTGGCACCTTAGAACAGATGGAGGAAGCAATCCATCATTGTCGAGGCGCTGATATTGTATTGATTGATACCGCGGGTCGAAGTGCAATTGATGGAGGACGAATTCAAGAAACTGCTGATATTTTGCAGATTGCAAACCCTGATGAAATCCACCTCGTACTTAGTGCTGCGACTTCCATGGCAGCAACAAAAAAAGCAGTTGAAGGGTTCAGGCCGATGCGATATGACCGAATCATTGTCTCTAAGCTTGACGAGGTATCTTCTCCAGGCGAAATGGTCTCATCCCTTTGCTGCATCGATAAGCCGATGAGTTGGTTTACAAATGGACAGGATATTTCTGCTCACCTTGATCTTGCGCGGCCGACAAAACTGGTTGAGTCGATGTGGGGCAAGCAACAGCCGATAACATGTTAGGGTTATTCGGGTTACAACGATTGAGAAGTTGTGGTCGAAGTGCAAGCGTAGAGTCGGAATAAAGCGTTTTTCCGATATTGGATGAGGTTTTTCTCGGACGATGGAGCGGCTTCCTCCTTAGATTACGCTGAAAAATTGCTTTTCAATTCCAACTTTACTTGAATAAATCGCCCTTGAATGCGACTTTCAATAGGTGTCGGTATCCCGACAAAATTAAAAATCATGTCAAACACCCCCCAACATCATTGTCCAAACCACCCGATGCGCGGTATAGTTTTCGCAACATCGATGCCAAGGATCGGCAAGACGATGGAAACGAGTACGTATGTTCGTGCTCGCAATGGTGAAAGGGTCAAGGAGTAGACCGATGCCAAGCGCAACAGTTCAAAAAGTAACGAAATCATCTCTCAAGGGAAATGTCCCCAAAGGACTTGATATCAACGTCGAAACACCGAGCGGCACAATGCTGCTTCTGGATGTCTGGCTCTCGTACAAAAATGAGCCATCATTAGAAATCCGGAATGTGCTAATGGAGCACTACCTGCAACTCGTTCGGTATACCGCTGAACGAGTTCACCAAAAGTTACCTTCTGAAGTGGATGTAGATGACCTCTACTCAGCAGGGCTGTTTGGTCTGATGCAAGCAATTGACGCCTACGATTTGATGCGGGGTTTCAAATTTGAAACGTACTGCACCCAGCGAATACGCGGCGCTATCTACGATGAACTCCGTGCAATGGATTGGGTTCCAAGACTCGTCCGGTCCCGAAGCACGAAGGTTGACCGAGCTCGCAAGTCGATTGAAATGGAAACAGGCGAGAAAGCAACTGAGTCAGAAATTATGGATCAACTCGATGTTGACAAGGAAGAGTTTGAAAAAATCGAACGTGATTCCAGGCCCGTGATGATGACTTCATTAAACCGAAAGGCGTACGACTCAGATTCCTCGAAGGAAGTCCAAGAAATTGATGTCATCAAAGACAAGCGACAAGAAAACCCGGTCTTTGAGTTGCAACGAAAGGATTTGCAGTTACTCCTTACGAAAGGTCTCACACGTGCAGAGCGACTCATTGTAGTTCTGTATTACTACGAAGAAATGACGATGAAAGAGATCGGTCTAACGCTCGACCTTTCAGAATCTCGAGTGAGCCAGATGCACTCCTCAATTCTTGCACGATTGAAAGCGCAAATGCAACATCGCTCTAAAGAGTTCTAAAACAAATACGAATTCCCAACTGAAAAGAACTGCGAATGACCTCGCAGTTCTTTTTCTTTCACTCACGTTTACGTGTTGATGCTATTTGACACAAGGATTTCAGCAGAAGTCTTTTCAAGCACTTCTTCAATAGAAACGTCTGGTGCAAGTTCGACGAGTTCAAACCTTCGTTTCTCTTCATTCATTTCTAGAACGCAAAGGTCTGTGATAATCATGTCTATGCATCGAAGACCTGTAAGTGGTAAGGTGCATTCTGGGATGAGTTTCGGAGCACCTTTTCGTGTCACGTGGTCCATGATGACAACGACTTTTTTTACACCTGCAACGAGGTCCATCGCACCACCCATGCCCTTTATCATTTTGCCAGGAATCATCCAGTTCGCAATGTCACCTTCTTGGGAGATTTCCATCGCGCCAAGAATAGCCAAGTTGATGTGACCACCTCGAATCATCTCAAATGATTCTGCGGATGAAAAATAACTTGCACCAGGTACTGCAGTCACCGTTTGCTTTCCAGCATTGATGAGGTCGGCGTCCACGGCACTATCTGTAGGAAACTCGCCCATTCCAAGGAGACCGTTTTCAGATTGGAGCCAGACGGTCATCCCATCAGGAACGTAGTTCGCGACAAGCGTTGGCATACCAATCCCCAAATTGACGTAATACCCATCTCTCAGTTCTTGTGCAGCGCGTTTTGCAATTCCATTTCGATCAAGTGGCATTTGAGAATAATACCACCTCTTCGTGTGCTAGAATACGGGGATGACGACAACACTTACAAACCTTATTGATCACCCACTAGTCTGCGATGTTTCTGCGGCAACAGACAATCACATTGTTTCTTATAACCCAGCAACGGGCGAACCAATTGCCGCTGTAAGACGGCAGACGACCGAAGAGTACAACGACCAAGTCGCGCGAAGCCAAGCCATATTTAAAGAGTGGCGTATGATTCCTGCTCCAAAACGTGGCGAACTTGTTCGGCGGATTGGAATTGCATTTAGAGAATATGAGCAACCACTTGGTGAACTCGTGACCATGGAGTGTGGCAAGATTCTCGCAGAAGGTATCGGTGAAGTTGTCGAATGCATCGATATTGCAGATTTTGCAGTAGGACTTTCTCGTCAACTCTACGGATTGACAATCGCATCAGAACGCCCTCGCCATGCCATGATTGAGCAGTGGCAGCCACTTGGAACAATTGGCATTATTTCAGCGTTCAACTTTCCCGTCGCTGTGTGGGCTTGGAACTCGATGCTTGCAGCAGTGTGTGGTGACACAATGGTGTGGAAACCAAGTGATATTACTCCGTTGACAGCAATTGCGATGACGAATGTAGCGCACGATGTCATGCGAAACCAAGATATCTTCACCCCTGAAAGTGGCGATCCATGTGATGTCTTTGGACTTATCATCGGAACAGTTGAAGACGTCGGTGAACCAATGATTGCGGATAAGAGATTACCACTCATTAGTGCGACCGGTTCATGCAGAATGGGTAGGCGAGTTGGCGAAGTCGTTGGTAGTCGTTTAGGACGTTCACTCCTTGAACTAGGTGGGAACAATGCCATCATCATCATGGATGATGCTGACCTGGACATGGTCATCCGCGGAACACTCTTTGGCGCTGTTGGAACAGCGGGGCAGCGGTGCACGTCAACCAGACGATTGCTTTGCCACTCTTCAGTTGTCGACAAAGTTACAGAAGGACTACTCAACGCATATACGCAAGTATCCATTGGTAATCCTCTTGAAGATGCAACGTTGATGGGACCACTCATCAATGAGCAATCAGTAGAAAATATGCGTTCTTCAATTGAGCAAGCTCAAGCAGAAGGATGTGAGATTCTTTGTGGTGGTGTTGATGGAATCGAACGATGGTCAGATCGGCCGGGACACTTTGTTGAACCAACGATTGTACGCGTTCCAAAAGGAACCATGCCAGAAGTTGTGAAAGAAGAAACATTTGCTCCAATTCTCTACATTTTCGAGGTTGAAGATTTAGATGAGGCCCTTGAGATGCACAACAGTGTTGACCAAGGGCTTAGTAGTGCAATCTTCACGAACTCCATGAGAAACGCAGGGCGGTTCTTATCACCCGAGGGATCTGATTGTGGTATTGCCAATGTCAATATCGGTACAAGCGGTGCTGAGATTGGTGGCGCGTTTGGTGGTGAAAAAGATACGGGCGGAGGCCGTGAATCTGGCTCGGATGCTTGGAAGGCATACATGAGAAGGCAAACGTGTACTTCAAACTGGAGCAGTGAAATGCCGCTTGCTCAAGGTATTGAATTCGGTTGATTCGACTTCGAAAACCACCAACACTCCAATATCACGACGAGTTCTTCGTCCCCGCAACTTCTCTTGAAGAAGTAAATCGAAAGTGGGACGCATTATGCGCACAAAATAATGCCTGTTTTGAAGGTGAGATAGTACATGTGCTCGGTGTACACCGAAATGGTTGTGGGGGAGCAACGATTCAGGCTGCTCGAACTTCATACAAGTTTCATGCTGTCATGGATTTGGGCATTAAGCCACTCGGAGTGAAGGGCATCTGCAAACAAAACGATGTGTATCTTTGTGGTCTCCGAGGACAGAAGGTGGGTGTGTATGCGGGTGCTTGGGAATTTGCACCATCTGGCATGGTGGAACCGCATCAAGCCCCAGAAGACATCATCATGCGAGAGTTAGAGGAAGAGACTGGACTTACTGCACAAAGTGCTCCCGTTGCAGTGGCATTGTTCTTTGATGAGATTGCAAGAACGTGGGAAATTGTGTATCAGTTAGAAACTATTGGACACGCTTCAGCAGATGGTGCAGAGTATGAGAAACTCGATTGGTTTGATATTAAGAGATTCCCAAGTCCGATGTCCCCGCCAACACACAAGATGAAATCTCTTCTTTAGTCGTCTGTTTTGATTGTCGTGTCGTACAACACAGCGGCGATGGTTGCACCTACGAGTGGCCCAACCCAATAACACCATTGCAGTGTCCAGTCACCAACAACCATTGCTGGACCAAACGAACGAGCTGGATTCATCGAAGCACCAGTAAGAGGTCCAAAACATAAAATGTCAGCTGCAACAGTTCCGCCAATGGCGAGTGCTGCAATGCCTGCATGTTGTTTATTTTTAGAATCAACAGCAACGCCCATGATGACCCACATTAAAAAGAACGCAGCAATTGCTTCAAGGAGAAGTACTCGCCATGCACTGATGAGTTCAGGGCCGGCTGCGCCACTATACTTCCCGAGGGTTTCACCGAGGTGTGAGTTTGCATACTCAAATGCTGGGACCATCGTTACTTTTAGCAGATACGCAGCGATAATCCCGCCAAGTACCTGCACTATTGCGAACGTGCATGCCTGAGACCACGGTTGTTTTCCACGTACAGCGAGTGCAAATGAAACTGCAGGATTGAATTGAGCGCCACTCGTGTGTAACATTGCTGCAACCATGACAGCGAGAATCATCCCATGAGCGAGGGAGATAACGAGAAGATTTTCACCACTAGTCGCAATGATTGCACCCGCACCAACAAAGGTGAGTGCAAACGTTCCGATACATTCAGCGAGGTGTTTTCCAATACGCATGACGAAGGAGGGTTACGCAGCGCTTATTGTGAGGTATTTTTCAACACTCTTCAAATCATTGACGATTTGAGGTGTGACGAGCAGTGTAAAGGAAGCCCCCTTGACGCAACGAACAGTTCGAGTTGCACGTGGTCGGTCGAACCAAACTCGGCCAGCTCGAATGGTGTATTTAATATCTTTGGCTTTGCGGCGACGTTGTAACATCGACAAATCCTTTTTTGCTTCGGGCTGCATCCACATGAGCCGCTCGATGGTTTTGCGTGCAGCAAGACGTTTCGGATCACTGTTGATGGTGAATGTCAATGTAGCATTTGGAACGATTTCAGTTCCTTTTGCTTTGGTTGTTTTTTTCGCTTCTTTTGTTTCTTTTGCTTCAGCCATCTTGGACTCCATTTCGAGCCGAGCATTGTATCAATTGTGAAGTTTGAAGTAAACCCCTACACCGTTTAGTGATGTTCAAAAAGCCGTCCGAAATTCGTCATAAAAGACGTAAAAGGGGGGCAATCTACGGCGGTTTTAGTACAATAGCGGACTTATAAACACGCATAAGGACAAGTCGTCATGACGGCAACCGAAATACCTCCTGAACCCACCACAAACCCTCCTGAAGGCTCAAAAGCGACGCCTTTACCATCGGTATCCGTTCGCTTTTGCGGGGACAGCGGTGATGGGATGCAACTGACCGGTTCACATTTTACGGACGAAGTTGCACTTGCAGGAAATGACTTTGCAACTGCCCCAGATTTTCCTGCTGAGATTCGAGCTCCAAGGGGAACAACATTTGGAGTTTCTGGATACCAAGTTCAGTTTGCAAGTAGTGAAATTCATACCCCTGGTGATCTCGTCAACGCTATGGTTGCAATGAATCCGGCTGGCTTCAAAACGAATTTGGAGTATGTAGAACCAGGTGGAATCGTGATTGTCAACGATGACGAGTTCACAAAAAACAACTTGAAGAAATGTGGGTACGAAGATGGGTATAACCCTCTTGAGGACGAAGTGCTCAACGCACAGTACAAGATTTGCAAAGTGCCCATGTCACGGCTTACTCGCGAATCACTCGTCCGTGATGATGAAGACATTTCAGTCAAAGATATTGACCGATGCCGAAACATGTTTGCACTCGGTATCATTTCTTGGTTGTATTCGCGTGAAATCGATTCAACTATTGCGAAGTTGCAACATTATTTTGGCAAGATTAAAAGCAAGCCAGAAATCGCAGCTCTGAATGAGCGTGCAATTAAAGCGGGCTATTACTTTGGTGAAACGGCAGAGTTCTTTCCTTCTCAATATGAAGTTGCACCTGCGAAATTACAAACGGGCGAGTACCGAAGAATATCGGGCAACGAAGCGATAGTGCTTGGTTTAACAACGGCTGCAACAAAGGCGCAAAAACAACTCATTTATTCGAGTTATCCCATTACTCCGGCATCCGATGTGTTGCATGGCTTAGCTCGGCTCAAACAGTTTGGCATACGAACATTCCAAGCAGAAGATGAAATTGCTGCAATCATGGCTTCGATTGGGGCATCTTTCTCAGGACAGATTGGTGTCACCGGGACCTCAGGTCCGGGGCTTGCATTAAAGTCAGAAGCGCTCGGTCTTGCAGTGATGATGGAGTTACCCCTCATTGTTGTCAACGTCCAACGTGCAGGACCCTCAACAGGGATGCCAACGAAAACAGAACAATCTGATTTGTTGCAAACAATGTTTGGCCGACCCGGTGAATGCCCCGTCATCGTCGTAGCGGCATCAAGCCCCGGCAATTGTTTCAACATGGCAATCGAGGCGGTACGCCTTTCATTGAGAGCGATGTGTCCAGTTGTGTTCTTGTCTGAAGGTGGGCTTGGCAATGCGGCAGAACCGTGGCGAATTCCAGACATTTCATCCATTCCAGAAATTGAAGTAAAACATCCTATTGCGACTGAAGAAGAATTCATGCCGTACTTGCGAGACCCTGTAACAGGGGGTCGTCCTTGGGCAATCCCAGGAAGCGAAGGATTAGAGCATCGTGTTGGTGGTCTTGAAAAACAAGATGGAACAGGTGCCGTCTCGTATGACCACGACAACCATGCGTTAATGACAAAGTATCGTGCGGAGAAAATCCAAAAGTTGCAGGATGTCATTCCTGATCTTGAAATTCACGGTGAAGGAGACACCCTCATCCTTGGGTGGGGTGGCACAGAGGGGAGCATTTTAACGGCTGCAACAATGCTTCGCGACAAGGGATTAAACATTGCAACAGCCCATCTTCATTACCTTAATCCATTCCCAAAAAACGTAGGCGATGTCCTAAGTAAGTTCTCAAAGATCATTATCCCAGAGATGAATGCAGGACAACTTTGCATGTTGATTCGAAGCCAGTTCCTTGTCGATGCAATAAGTATTGCGAACCTTCATGGGCGTTCGTTCTTTGCCGATGAACTCGCGACAGAAATTGAACAGGCAATGCAAGGGGGCGACCAATGAGCGACGTTTCATTACCAACGTATAAAGCAAAAGATTTTGCAAGTGATCAAGATGTAAGATGGTGTCCGGGCTGTGGCGATTATGCAGTATTGACTGCGATGAAAAAAATGGCAGCCGACCTTGGAACAAAGAAGGAAGACTTTGTATTTGTGTCTGGCATTGGTTGTGCAGCACGATTTCCTTATTACATGGATACGTACGGCGCACATACCGTGCATGGCCGAGCGCCTGCTTTTGCAACTGGCGTCAAAATTGCGAATCCTGAACTTGAAGTATTTCTTGTTTCAGGTGATGGCGATTTGCTTTCAATTGGTGGCAATCACACGATGCATGCATTGCGTCGAAACATTGACATCAACATTATCTTGTTGAACAACAAGATTTACGGATTGACGAAGGGGCAGTATTCTCCAACAAGTGAAGTTGGCAAAGTGACGAAGTCGACCCCATTTGGCTCACTTGATGAGCCAATCAATCCAATTTCACTTGCTCTTGCCAGTGGTGGAACGTTCGTGGCACGATCACTCGATGTAGACGTAAAGGGTCTTACCACAATTATGAACCGTGGTACAAAGCATAAAGGCACTTCATTTATCGAGGTCTACCAAGATTGCAATGTCTTTAATCACGAAGCATGGTTTTATGCAACACAAAAAAGCACTCGACCTTCGAACACAATTAATCTTGAACATGGCAAACCACTTGTCTTTGGTGAGGATCAAGACAAAGGTATTCGGCGAAATGGCGATTCAGTTGAAGTTGTCACATTAGGCGATACGTACAGTGAAGAAGACCTACTCGTACATGACGAACACAATCTTTCGCAAGCATTCTTGTTAAGCCAGTTATACAACCCAGAATTCCCTGAACCAATTGGCGTCTTTTACGTTGATGATTCAAGGCCATCCTACAACGACCAACTCTTTGAACAAGTCGATGAAGTTGTCGACAGTAAGGGTGAGGGTGATTTGCAAACATTGGTAAGCGGTACAAACACTTGGACTGTTGAGTAACAGTCATGGCTCGGTTCGTTGACGTCATCGTCATTGGCGGTGGGCACGCTGGCGTAGAAGCGGCATGGGCAGCATCTTCAGTATTGCCAAATGGCACAGTTGCATTTGTGACGATGGACCCCCGAAACATTGGAGTCATGTCATGTAATCCTGCCATCGGCGGACTTGGCAAGGGACAAATTGTTCGGGAAATTGACGCACTTGGCGGTTTGATGGCGAGAGCGATAGATGCAACGGGCATCATGTTCAAGATGTTGAACACGTCCAAAGGTCCAGCGGTCTGGGGACCACGCGCTCAAGCGGACAAAGACGCATATAAAAATGAAGTGCAACGTTTGATTACAACTCGCTCCAACATTGACATCATTGAAGCGACCGTCGATGATGTAATAGTTAAAGATGGCGAAGTGAAAGGGGTCATGCTTGACGAGCCCCTGTTTGCCAGTGCAGTAGTACTGACAACCGGAACGTTCATGCGGGGGTTGATGCACACCGGCGATGAACAAGAAAAGGGAGGCCGTGTCGGCGAGGGCACTGCGGAGGGCATTTCGTCGACACTTAAAGGGCTCGGATTTGAACTAGGACGATTAAAAACGGGGACTCCTCCACGGCTTTCAAAGAAAAGTATCGACTGGGAAAATTTACCTGCGCAACGTGGTGATGAAACGCCAATTCCATTTAGCGATTTCCCCAATACCGATTTTCCAATCTTGCAACAAGTCGATTGTCGAATTACCGAAACAACTTCAGAGATGCACGAACTGATTCGTGCTAATCTTCATCGCGCACCGATGTATAGTGGTGCAATCGACGCAGAAAGTGGGCCGAGGTATTGCCCCTCAATTGAAGATAAGGTTGTTCGCTTCGAAGAGCGCTCATCTCATCACGTCTTTCTTGAACCAGAAACCGTAGAAGGCGATTCGATCTACTGCAATGGAATCAGCACTTCACTCCCAAGAGACATTCAAGAGCAAATCATCCCGATGATGGAGGGCTGTAAAGACGCAGTGATTTTGCAAATGGGATACGCAGTGGAGTATGACATTGTGCGTCCACATCAAATCAATGCAACGTGCGAAACAAAACTCGTCTCAGGACTTTACTTTGCAGGACAAATCAATGGAACGAGCGGGTATGAAGAGGCAGCAGGGCAGGGTTTGCTTGCAGGTGTAAATGCTGCTCGATCAACGCTTGGTGAAGCGCCGATTGCACTTGGCAGAGATCAAGCGTATATCGGCGTGATGATGGATGATTTGGTGACCACATTGCCTCGCGAGCCATACCGCATGTTTACAAGTAGGGCTGAGCATCGCTTGTTGTTACGAGCAGATAATGCAGATGAGCGACTGACTCCTTTTGGCAGAGAGCTAGGTTTAGTCTGTGATGAACGCTGGGTGACGTTTGAACGCCGGATGCGTACCAAAGAAACAATTCAGTCTGCGATCGATTACAAAAAAGCGAAGAAGTCAGATGTGCCTATCGAAGAACTTCAGGAAGAACTTTCTTCATTCCCAAAAGAGATCGTGCATCGAGTTGTGTCGGACATTCGTTATGAGGGGTATATCGTTCGCCAGCAAGCGGAGATTAAACGGCAAGAAAAAACTGAAAACCGAAAAATTCCCCCGGAGTTAAATCCCAGCAACATTAGCGGTCTTCGTAACGAAGCGATTGATGTCTTAAACGAGTTTAAGCCAGAAACCCTCGGTCAAGCATCACGCCTCGCTGGCATCACGCCTGCCGATATCACGCTCATCTCAATTGCGATTGGGCGGTTTCGAGTTTAAAACGTAACAAAGAAACACTGTTGCAGCTATCTTCTGAATCGAACCTTGTTTACTTACCCCTACTCAAAAAATCATTCACACCTCTTACGATCATCCAGCAACCTACTAAGAGTAG
>CAZVAE010000028.1:0-13084 GCA_964624985.1 uncultured Isosphaeraceae bacterium
ATGAGGGGAACCCCAACAAGAAGGGCAGCAATGGCATTAATGGTTAGAGCCAGTCTATTGAGTAAAGTTCTACGAGTCATTATTGATCACTCCGAAAAGTTTTATGCGTTTGAAGCCAAGCGACAATGTCATCGACTGTACGGTCATCGATTTTGCCAGCGAGAGGTGGCATCCCAAGTTCAGGGCGACCAAACAAAATAACGCTTCGCAAATACTGTGCGCTAACGAGTTCAAGGTAGGCGGGCATAATGACTGAACCGGCTGAGGCACCGAGGCCATCATTCCCATGGCACTGTCCACACATATCGACAAATGCACCTTTACCTCTGGTTGCTTTGCCATGTTTCACTTCGTACCTTCTATCTTCAGACCAAGGTGGCGGGTCATTACCCCACCTTTCAATCATGCCATTGGCGATGACTTCAATCTGAGCATCGGTTAATGGGTTGCCAGTATTGGTTTGGAATGAGGGCATCAGCTCGCCGCGACCATCGCGAATGATGGCAACGAGAGTCTCTTTGCTAATCGTATTCAGAAGGGCAGGGTCATGGAGGGCAATGGAGCCGCTGCCAGCACCATCGTTACCGTGGCACCCAGCACATCGCAGTGCATAGAGTGTGTCAAAATCTAAAATCTCGGAAGGTCGAATTGGCTTGTCATCGAGGGAGGGTTTGCCACAACTCATGAGTAGACTCGAAAGTAAAATATAGAGAGATACTCGAATCATTCGTTATCCTCTTCAGCACCCACTCGTTCAGCAAACGACTTGAATTGAATCGTGCTGATATGTTCACCTTTTGAAACGACAAATCCCGCGACAAGTCCAAAAAGGAATTGGGCGGCGAGGAACCACCACCAGTTCACAGTTTGGTCGAGAATGGGGTTCAAAATACTCATCGATTCATAAAGTAAGAAACTCCAGATAAAGGGAATGATAATTGCGCCAAGCAATATTGGGTGTCTTGGCATCATGGGCAATACAACCCCATAGACTAATCCGATGCAAATCGAAACAACAAGAACAATACCGATAGCAATCAGAAATGCCCCGAAATGGAATCCCATTAAATCTGTTTCAGTGAGTGAGTGCATGACGGTTGCAGCAACGATGTTAAATGGGTGCCATGGGCTTCCATGCAAGATGAAACCACCGATGATTGCCAGAAGGGTCATTGCGCCTCCTCCTGCGAGCCCGCCGATGACCCCAGTTGGCGCACGGTGAACCTTTAAGGGAAGTTTTGCACGGTGATGTGGGTGTTCTGTATCTATTGTTCTTGATGTTGTTACTTCAGAGGGGATGTGATGAGGCAATGCTTCGACTTCCACTTCAAGATCATCTGGGAAGCAATCCTTAAACCAACCCATAAAGCCGACCATGCAGAGAATGAAGCCAACGACGCCAATCGGCCACGTCGTGAGGAAGCCAGCGAAGGCAAGTGCCATGCCAAGTGCAGAAACGAGCGGCCATGCCGTTGGTGCAGGTACGGAAACTTTTAATTTTACTTCTTTCTTCTTTGCCATTATCTTCCAATCACATAGACAACGAGGAACACCGCGATCCAGACCGTATCAACGAAGTGCCAATACCACGATACATATTCAATATTTTGATGGTGTCGCTCTTGAATCCATCCCATGAAACCAAAAAACCAGATCAATGAAAGTACGCACACTCCGAAGGTGACGTGAAATGCGTGGAATCCTACGAGCGTGTAAAACGTCGAGCCAAACAAATTTGTTTGCAACGTCAGATGTTTATCTCCAATCAATCCTGTCCACTCAATTGCTGTGCCGGCGAGGAACCAAGCGCCTAGGAGTACTGTTACACCAAGCAATTGCAGGAATCGCATTCGATTATTATTTTTAAGAGCTCGGAGTGCAAACACAACAGTGACAGAACTTGCAAGTAGTGCGACTGTGTTGATGCTGACGAGACCAAGTCCTAGGACTTCTTCAGGGGTTGGGCCGCTCAAACTCTTCCCGATATACGCTAAATAGACAACAATGAGTGATGCAAAGAAAAAGACTTCAGTTGAAATCACAGATGCCATACCGACATGACCTGGAGGGACGGCTTTTGATTGTGATTTGGATGATGCTTTGCTCATTCAAACTCCCAATCCGGATCATCTGGATGCTTGATATCCCAAAGAGGTCGCCGACTTGCAACTGTTGGTAAGGTTGCATAGTTCCACGGTGGGGGAGGTGACGTCGTCGACCACTCAAGAGTCCATGCATCCCATGGATCGTCACCTGCAGGTTTGCCGTTTCGAAGACTTTTTACGAGATTTACCACAAAGAGTGCAAAACCAATTGCTTGGACTGCTGCTCCAATAGAGGAGAGCATGTTGTAAAAATCGATACCGCGGTTTGGCATGTAAGTATAGATTCGTCGAGGCATTCCTTCAAAACCAGCGAAATGCATGGGGCCGAAGGTCAATACAAACCCAACAAAGATAAACCAAAACTGCCATTTGCCAAGAGTCTCATCGAGCATCTTGCCAGTTACTTTTGGGAACCAATAGAAGAAGCCAGAGAAAATAGCAAAAATGAGACCGCCAAAGAGGACAAAGTGGAAATGACCTACGACAAAGTATGTATCAGAAAGTTGCCAGTCCATCGGAACGACTGCAAGCATAATGCCAGTCAATCCACCGATTGTGAACATGGCGATGAATCCAACGGCGAACAACATCGGGGTTTGATACCGAATATGCCCACCCCAGAGAGTTGCAATCCAGTTGAATATTTTCATTCCAGTTGGAACGCCAATAAGGAAGGTTGCACCTGAAAAATAGGCAAGGACCGCTGGCGATAATCCAGTTACGAACATGTGGTGTGCCCAGACTCCCAATGCAATGAACCCAATAGAGACTGTGGCAACAACCATGAGTGGATACCCAAAGAGCACTTTACGAGAAAAAACAGGCGTGACTTCAGAGATAAAGGCAAAGCCAGGCAAAATCAAAATATACACCTCTGGGTGACCGAAGAACCAAAAGAGATGTTGCCACACAAGGGGGTCCGCCCCAGCTTGGGCATCGAAAAAGTGAGCGCCAAACTGTCTGTCTAGGAGCAGCATGATTTGAATTGCAGCAAGGGGTGGGAGCGCAATGATGATGAGGGCAGCATCAACGAGCATCATCCATGCGTAGATAGGCATTTTCATGAGCGTCATGCCTTCACAACGCATTGTGAGAATTGTGGTCACGATGTTGATTGCAGTCATGACTGAACCCATGCTCGAGACGAAAAGTGAGATGACCCAATAATCGGTTGCGGAGCCAGGCGAAAACGTTGTCGAAGTAAGGGGGGCGTACGCAAACCAGCCAACCTCTGGGGCACCCTCTTCTCCAGATAGACCTTGGCCACCTAAGAAACTGAAATACAACAGTAGAGCACCAAAAAAGAAGAGCCAGAATCCAAACGCGTTTAATCGAGGAAACGCCATGTCTCTTGCACCAATCATGAGTGGCACAAAATAATTCGCAGCACCAAGTAGGATTGGCATCCCAACGAGGAAGACCATCGTTGTGCCGTGCATCGTGAAGAATGCATTAAATGTTTCAGGAGCGAGAATGTCATTATCTGGAATGGCAAGTTGCCAACGCATCATGAGTGCTTCGCAGCCCGCAACGATGAGGAAGACTATGCCAGTCACGATATACATCACACCGAGTTTCTTATGATCAGCAGTTGTGACCCAAGAATGGATTTTGCTCGATAGTGGGATGTATGGTGTGTTTGTCATTTGAGCGTTGTGAGGAATCCTACGAGTAAATCAATCTGTTCTTCTGTGAGCATCATGTTTGGCATCAAACAGCCATCCTTGATTGAGTTTGGATCGCGTAACCACTTTCTTAAATTCTCTGGGGTGTTCTCGGCAGCGCCAGAAGCAATCGTATCTCTGCTCATTAAATGCGTAAGGTCTGGAGCAAATCCCCCTTGCATCATGACACCTTCGACGTTGTGGCAATTGACGCATGCGAGTGAGAGGAAGGTTTCTTTTCCAGAAAGTGCTTCGGGGACCTCAACTGCATCGAGTTGTTGGTTGGCAACCCAAGCATCAAAATCTTCTTGTTCTTCTGAGATAACTCGAATCAACATTTTTGCATGTTGAGTACCGCAAAACTCCGCACACTGACCAAACCATGTTCCAACTTCATCCGCTTGGAACCACAAATGGTTTTCTCGGTTTGGAATTGCATCTATCTTGCCAGCGAGCCTAGGAACCCAGAAACTATGAATCACATCAAAAGAGCGAAGTTCAACAAAGACAGGGGTACCCTTTGGTACATGGAGTTCTCCAGCTGTTGTGATGTCCAAATCTTCATATTGGAACTCCCACCACCACTGGTGTCCGGTCGCTGTCACCCTCAATGCGCCTTCTGGGGGTTCTTGAAGGTCCAGCGAATAGATGGTTCTTGTTGTGACAAGAAAGAGGATGAACACAATCAAAACTGGTATGACCGTCCATGCAAGTTCGATGGGATTACTGCCATAAATTTGTGGTGGTTCGGATGTTTCATCTCCTTTAGAGCGGAAGCGAATCAATGACCACACAAGTGCACCCTCGGTTATGACGAAAATAATTCCGATCACACCGAAGACGAGAAAAAACAGATCGCGAATCGTTGTTGATACGGGAGAAACGGGATCAAAGATATTTAAATTTTCTGGTGAAGTGAACGATGTTGCTATGGGTTGTAGCAATGCATCAGCGTTTAAGATGAAGGGAATCATTCCCAAGTGAACACGCACCTCTCTGTACTTGATGTGTAGTTAACAGGACATATAGGCTACCTGTCAAGTGCGGAGGTGTTTTTTTAAATTTGGCACATTTGAAGGGTTGGCCTTCCGACTGAGTAGTAATGGAAGCCATGTTTTTCCATTTCAGAGCGGGTATATATGTTTCTTCCGTCAAAAATTAGAGGGAATCGAAGGAGTGATAAGACGCGTGGAAAATTAGGAGCGCTAAATTCAGCCCACTCGGTACAAATGACCAGAGCGTCAGCATTATCAAGTGCTGCATACATATCCATCGCAATGTTTATCTCAGGTACCTCTTTTTGAAAGGTACTACTTGCTTCAGGGTCAAAGCCCGTAACCTCTGCTCCTGCAGAGAGTAAAGTGCGAACGATATCAATTGAAGGGGCATCCCGCACATCGTCAGTTTTGGGTTTAAACGCGAGTCCCCAGATAGCGATGCGTCTTCCGGTGAGGTCCCCATCAAAGTGCTTCACGATTCGATTTCCAAACCAAGCTCGCTGTCTTTGATTAATCTCGTGCACAGCACCATTGACAAGGCAGGGGGCTCCCCGTGTTTCACCCATTTCCATCACTGCGAGCGTATCTTTTGGGAAACAGGAACCGCCATACCCAATTCCTGGTCTAAAGAATTGAGTACCAATTCTTTTGTCGGAGCACATTCCTGTTCGAACATTGTCGATATTGGCGCCATTTTGTTCGCAAAGTGAGGCAATCTCATTGATAAAACTGATTTTGCATGCAAGCATCGCATTGCTCGCATACTTCACCATCTCTGATGAGGCGATATCAAAGAAAAGGAGTGGTCTCCCTTGTCCGACAAAGGGGTCATACAAGGTTTCAAGTGTTGCTTTTGATTGTTCATCGTCTACTCCACAAACGACTCGATCAGGGCGTGTGAAGTCTTCGATTGCATTCCCTTCACGTAAAAACTCTGGATTGTTCGCAATTGCACAGAGACCTTGTAAACGCTTGCCGACTTCTTGAGTAGTGCCGACTGGAACAGTTGATTTCACGACAACAAGTGGGGAATCACCAGTTTCCCTTATGACTGCTTGGATATCTTCAGCAACCTGAAACACGTTTTGCAAATCGCATCGACCATCATTACCTGTTGGAGTGCCTACACAGATAAAGATGACATCGCTGCCTGCGTAGGCCTTATTGTGATTTTCCGTGAATTGTAGGCGGTTTGCTTGAATCGAACGTTTCATCAATTCAGAGAGACTTGGTTCAAAAAATGGTGCTATACCCTGTTGGAGCGTTGCGACTTTATCTGGGTCAATATCAAGGCACATCACCCGGTTCCCTGCATTTGCAAAGCAAGTTCCTGTGACGAGTCCAACGTAACCAGTTCCAACGACGGTAATATTCATGCCTGTATTGTAGCCCGTTCAAGTTGAAGAAGGAATTGTTTGCGTCCTAGTTCCTGGCTTTCTAGTGTGGTAGTTCCAGAATAACCGTGCAATGCACCACTTGCTGCAATGACCCGGTGGCAATTCGGACTCTGCATATCCGAGGGTGAGCGTGCCAATCTCTGTATCGAATTGCATTAATGTAGAACTTTGAAATCCGCAACGAGTGGTAGGTGATCAGAGAAGTTCGCGGTGTCATCAGATTGGAGATGATGTGCGTTTAGGGTATCTCTATCTAAATCTGCACTGTCGAGTACAAAACACTTTTGAACTTGCAAGAATTGAGGAGAGTACAGCATCCAATCCAATCGTCCAGGGGTAAATGAACTGGTGGCATCTGACCACGTCGCCATGACTCGGCCATCGGGCTGGAAGGCTTCAACACTCTGGAACATCTCGCCTTTCACAATCTCTAAGGGTTTTGTAGTACCGACGAGATTCCAATCTCCCGCGATGACAAATCGAGGAGATTGCATGTTGTCAATCGTGTTGTGAATCGCGCGAGCTTCTTCCTGTCTTTGGTGTTCAGCTTCACTGTTGGGGCCGCCGCAACATCTGAGATGTAATGAAACAAAGTTAATCGGTTTTTCTTCGAACGAAGTTATCGCGCCGATTGCTTTGAGAGGCGGCTCGCCAATTTGAAATGATTGAAGTGAAGGTGTTGAAGTTGCGATTGCACATTTCAGTCGGCGCTGGGGTTTTTCTCCTGAGGATTCATTGCTCCGAACAATCCATGTACTGGACAACGCTTCTTCAAGGAACTTGGTAAGTTCTTCGGTCGTATCATCACCATCAAGTTCTTGTAACAGTAAAACATCTGGCTCGAGTGCTTTTAACATTCTTGAGGCAAGTTCTTTCTTTTCGAGCAAACTGCCAAAATGCACATTCCAACAGACAACACGAAAATCTCCTTCTTTGTTGAAAGAAAACGAATTGGGATCTGCTTCAGGCGATGCTTTGCTAACGCGAACCTCAAACGTCGTAGATACCGTTGTCGGTGCGAAGAGAACGCCTGCCTCGTAGGGCGAAATCCAATCGTCTCCTCTCTTACAGGAGACACCGTACCCCTTCCCTTTTGGGGAGAAGAATATGGTGTACGCTCCAAGTTCAATAATCTTCTGTTCGGGCAACTGTTGCAGGCATGCTTTCTCCGGTAACGTCACAAGGGCATACTCGAAATAGGCATCTTCCTGAACAGTGATACCTTCTGGCCAATCACTGAATGAACCATCAATCTGAATTGGTGAAAGTGTGAGGGCAAGAAGGGGTAACAGAAGCATACTCTGTGTAGAATACAGGAATGCAAAACACTACAGAACCAACAATTCTTGACCCAATGTCTCTTGAGTTATTAACGATGCTTGAGTCCGCTGATTCCGATGTCGCTCGCAATATGGCAGCGGAGGCACAAAGGCAACAACATACACTTGAGTTGATCGCGTCTGAAAACCATGTTTCGCCTGCAGTAATGCACACTATGGGTTCTTGGCTGACCAATAAATACGCTGAAGGGTACCCAGGCAAACGATATTACGGGGGTTGTGAACACCATGACGCGATTGAAGATATTGCCCGAGATCGAGCAAAGGAATTGTTTGGTTGTAGGTACGCTAATGTTCAGCCACACAGCGGTGCAAATGCGAATGTTGCAGCGTTTATGGCTCTCTGTGAACCAGGCGACACAATTCTATCGTTACCAATTTCATCGGGTGGGCATTTGAGCCATGGATTAAAACCAAATTTCTCCGGGACGTTTTACACCATTGAAAGTTATGACTTGGATGAAGAAACCGAAACGCTTGATTATGATCATATAGCGAAACGGGCAGAAGAAACAAAACCCAAAATGATCATATGTGGATACAGCGCCTACTCGAAGACGATTGACTTTAAGCGGTTTAGAGAAATTGCAGATTCAGTTGGCGCATACTTGATGGCAGACATTGCTCATATTGCAGGTCTTGTTGCAGGCAAACAACACCCTTCACCATTTCCACACGCCCATATCGTTACAACGACAACCCATAAAACATTACGAGGACCCCGCGGTGGTCTCATTATGACGGACGATGAAGAAGTTGCAAAACTCGTGGACCGAAAAGTTTTTCCCGGTTCTCAGGGCGGACCGCTCATGCACATCATCGCTGCAAAAGCAGTTGCTTTTGGTGAAGCGTTACAGCCCTCGTTTGAAGCGTATGCAACAAAGGTTGTTGAAAATGCAAGTGCACTTGCAGATGCGTTGACGGAATTAGGGTATCGAATTTGTGCAGGAGGCACAGATAATCATCTCATGCTCATCGATTTAAGACCTCGTGATGAGAATCTCACTGGTGCAGACGCAGAAGATTGGCTTGGACATGCAGGAATTATTGTGAACAAGAATGGGATTCCAAATGATCCGCGTAAACCAATGGTGACAAGCGGCCTTCGTCTTGGTACAGCTGCTCTCACAACGAGAGGGTTGTGCAGCGATGATATGAAATCAATTGCAACTATGATTGACAAGGTGTTAGCTAGCCGAGGCGATGAGAGAGTGTGCGAAGAAGTCCGTACTGAAGTCGAATCGCTATGTGATCGATATCCACTCTATGGACATTGACCCACTCTTTCACATCGTACTGTTTTCCCCTCAGATTCCTAACAACACAGGAAACATTGGTCGGACAGCGATGGCGACCGGTTGCCGGTTACATGTTGTTCATCCGATTGCGTTCGACATAGATGAGAAAGCTGTACGCAGAGCAGGGCTTGATTATTGGAAAGACCTTGATCTCGCAGAGCATGAATCATGGGATGCATTTCTACAAAAGGAAGAACCGTCTCGGATCTGGCTGTTGACGACCAAATCAAACAAAACGATTTGGGACGCTTCAATGAAGCAAGGCGATTATCTTCTATTTGGTAATGAGCAGCACGGTGTTCCGCAAGAGGTTCATGATTGGATTGGAGATCAATCAAGAATAACGTTGCCAATGGTTCAAGGAGCACGGAGTTTGAACTTAGCTACAGCAGTCTGCGCTGCGGTTTATGAGGGATTTCGTCAAGTTACATCACCCGTAGATACCCGCTAATCTGCTATAGTCAACATTCAACTTGTTTGAATTGAATATATACATACACGCCTATTGATTGGAGATGAGAAGCCATGGCAACATATACGACAACTGATATCCGCAACATTGCAATGACCGGCGCTGCAAGTGCCGGAAAAACAACACTCGTTGAAGCAATGCTTCACGCATCTGGTACGATCGGACATGCCGGAACGGTAGAAAATGGGGACACGGTATGTGACTTTGATGAATTAGAAAAAGAGTATGCACACGGTATCGATAGTGCGATTGTTCACTTTGATTACAAGGGCGCTCATGTCAATATCATTGATACACCGGGAAGTCCAGGATTCTTAGGAAAAGCGATTGCAGCATTGCCTGCTGTGGAAACGCAAGTCATCATGATCGATGCTGGTTCTGGTATTGACACGATGACTCGTAAGTTATTTAGTGTTGGTAAGGATAGACAGCTGCCACAAGTGATTCTTGTGAATAAGATGGACCATGCTGAGGATATAGGCGCACTCCTTGAACAAATACAAAGCACATTCGGTAGTGAGTGTCGACCTGTAAACCTTCCTGCAAACGAAGGCAAGGGTGTGATTGATTGTTTTACAAATGCAACGGGCGAATCAGATATTGGAGATGTATCAGATTTTCATACGGGAATAGTTGATCAGGTTGTTGAAGTTGATGAAGAGTTAATGGAGGCGTACTTAGAACAAGGCGAAGTAAGCCCAGAGCAGTTGCATGGTCCATTCGAAACCGCACTCCGAGAAGCGCATCTCGTGCCAGTGATGTTTATGAATGCAAAAGATAATGTTGGCGTTTCAGAGTTTATGGATTTTATTGCGTCTCTTTGTCCAAATCCACTCGAGGGGAACCCAAGGACGTTTGTTATTCATGAAGGTGAAGAGCAAGAAGAATGGCACGCAACAAATGACGGCGATCACCCAGTCGCACATGTCTTTAAAGTTGCATCAGACCCATACGTCGGAAAATTGTGTGTCTTTAGAGTGCATCAAGGCACGCTTGGCCCGAGTGTTCAGCCACGTGTCGGTGACAGTAAGAAGCCCCTGCGTCTCAGCCATGTTTTTAAATTGCAAGGCAAGGATCACGTTGAAGTTTCAGATGTGATTTCTGGCGATATCGGCGCTGTTGCAAAAGTTGAGGAGTTGCATTACGGAAGTGTGATGCATGATGCATCAATCAGCGAACAAATGAAAATCAAACCACTTCCAATGCCAAAACCAATGTATGGCCTTGCCATTGATGCTGCAAATAGGAATGCCGAAACGAAGCTCGGTGAAGCACTCGCTAAATTATTGCTAGAGGACCCAACTCTTGAAGTTGATCGTGTTGCTGCAACAGGCGATTTAGTACTTCGAGGGCTCGGAGATATTCATCTCCGTGCGAAACTAAGAATCATGAAGGATCGCTATGGGGTCGAAGTTGATACTCGTACTCCAAAGGTAGCTTACAAAGAGACCATTACCTCAAATGCTGAAGGGCATCACAAGCATAAGAAGCAATCTGGTGGCTCTGGCCAGTTCGGCGAGGTGTACCTTCGAGTTGAGCCCTCTGCTGGCGAGGAAGCCGAAGAAACACCTGATGGGTTTGTGTTTGTTGATGACACGTTCGGTGGATCAGTGCCGAAGCAGTTTATGCCTGCGATTGAAAAAGGCGTGAAAGCTGTTATGTCTCAAGGTGCAGTCGCAGGGTACCCAATGTACAACATTAAAGTGACGGTATATGACGGGAAGCACCATGCTGTAGACTCAAAAGAAATTGCATTTTTGACTGCTGGCAAAAAAGCATTTATAGATGCTGTGAAGAAAGCCAAGCCAGTTCTTTTGGAACCATTCGTCAAAATGCACATTTCCATACCCACCGATTTGATTGGCGATATTTCTTCAGATTTGTCAGGTAAGCGCGGTCGAATCTTAGGTACTGAAATGTTGCCAGGCAACCAAGCTTTGCTTGAAGCTGAAGCACCATTGTCGGAAGTGATGTCCTATACGAATCAATTGAAGTCAATTACTGGTGGCACAGGTTCGTATGAGATGGAATATTCACACGATGAACGAACGCCCGCAAATGTGCAAGCAGAAGTCATTAAAGCATTCAAGCCAGACGCTGAAGAAGATTAACAAGTATCACGAGTTCCCTTGCATTAAAACCCATTGATGACAAAGGGGTTCGATGCTCTCTCTTGTCCAATGGTTGATGAGGGACCATGCCCAGGGTAAAAGTGCATTTCATCAGGCAACTGCATGATGACCTCATGGATTGAGTGTCGTAAATCGGCAACGTTACTTGTTGGAAAATCATGACGTCCAATACTCCCTGCGAAGAGGGTGTCCCCAACTATCGCGTGATTCAAATCATGATTGACGAAGCATAAGCTGCCAGGGCTATGACCCGGAGTATGCAGAACATCCCACGTTGTATCACCCAACGTAATGGGCTTGCCAGGTGTAAGAAAGCCATCAGGCGCTGCTGCGGTTACAGGTCGGCCCGCTAAGCCAGATAAGTTAAGCATTGGGTTCATGTTCCATTCAGCTTCACTTGCATGGCAGAGTACGGGTACATCACCGATGGCATTTCGGAGTTGATCAAGCCCAGCAATATGGTCAGAATGGCAATGCGTAAGCAGAATTGCAGATGGATTCAGAGCATGTTCTTGTACGTATTCGATCAGTTCTTCGGGTGAATATCCACAATCAACAATCCAGCAATCATGATCAGCAGTTACAACATGGCAATTCGTTTGGTAGTCGCCAAGGACAAATGGATGAATTTCAATCGGCATGGAAGGGGCTCCTAGGGTATACAATGGAAGCATACCCAATGATTAGGCGTAGCGTACAACAGATGGAAGGAACCCAGATTAAGGGTGATGATATTCATGGTGTCACGATGAAGCTTCTTGTTGGAAAAAACGATAATGCTCCTACGTTCGCAATGCGTCACTTTACAGTTGAGCCAGGCGGATACACCCCAAAGCACCAACACCCGTGGGAACATGAAGTCCTCATCCTTAAGGGTGCTGGCGAGGTTGAATCAAATGGTGAAGTGCAAGCCATTACGACAGGTGATGGTCTCTTTATCCCGTCAAATGAATTGCATCAATTCCGAAATAATGGCGAAACGCCGTTGGAATTTTTATGCATCGTCCCAGTTGAATCCGATTGTGGTGAACCAGTCCCTGGAAGTTCGTCATGAGTGAAACTTCGACGAGTACAAATTCTGCAGGACGAGTTCTTGGGTTCTATTTGCCAATAGTGTCAAGTGCCTTGCTTGGAGTAATCTTAGGTGCAACCAATGTTGCTGGTTCATTCTCAAGTCAACTCTTTCTTGCTTCTTTGATAGTGCTTGGAGTTGCGTTGATTTTTGTTTCCTTCAGTTTGCTTCAAAATGGTGTTAGACAAGAAGGAACTTACAATGCAGCGAAACTTGACGCTATTCTTGAAGCGATGCAGATGTCAGAAAATGCGAAGCGAGTCCTTTTTCGAGATAGAGAACTTGAGTTGTTACGTAAAACTGTTCAAGATGACATTGAAGCGGGGGATTTTCATGCAGCGCTCGTCCTTTGCGATCAAATGGCGAATGTGTTTGGTGCTGTAGAAGAAGCGGAAAAAATGCGAACGAGAGTGCAGGAGATTATTCACCAGCACCATGAAGAGCGCATTCGAGAAGAAATGAAACAACTCACAACACTTCTCGAAGCACACCAGTGGGTTGAGGCATACCAATATGCATCAAAAATGAGGCGCCTTTATCCCGAGTCACCTCTACTCCATGATCTTGAACAGAGAATTGCAAGTGTACGAACGGAATATGGTCACC
>CAZVAE010000029.1:0-12822 GCA_964624985.1 uncultured Isosphaeraceae bacterium
AGTCCCGTTTTCAGAAGAACATCCTCAATATGACGCGGTTGTGAACGAGACTGTCGAGTACGCGAACGAAAACTTACCAGAGTGGTCACCTGACCAAATCAGAGAGTATTGCTCAGCTTGTGCTGAAGACTATGCTTTAACCATTACTCCATTGAGAATGGCGAAGCATTGGCAACTTGTACAACGATTAACTGGGACTGATGGCACTACCATTGCTCTTGAACGGGAAAGCGACCCTACGTTGAGCAGAATCATTGTTGCTGTGAGTAACTCTACTCGGCGATCTATGTTGCAAAGAATTGCAACACGACTAAGCAAATCTAAAATTAATATTCACCGCGCGTATCTAGACAGTGTTGATGATGGTGAAAATGGATGGATTACGCTTGTGGGTTGTGTAGTCCAGAGTCCTGATGGCGGACCTATAGATGAAGACAGTGCACTTTGGCGTGAAATCCGTGCCGATTTATTGAGACTGAAATGGTTAGACCCAAGAACAGTAGCGTTGGGATATGACAGCCCAGAACTTAACCTAACGAAAGCTGAAATCATCACTGCCCTACTTGATCTTGTATATCAGTCTCTCGTGAAAATAAATCCATATGCGTTCAATCCAACGCGACTTGATGCACTGACTCGAGGCAATGTCAACACCGCAATAAAAATTGCTGATCTGTTTACAGATAGATTCAACCCGAATCAGCCACTTAGCGATGAAGCATACGATTCAGTTAAGAATGAGATTATTGAACACGTTCATGCCACTGTTGACTTAGAAGATGCACGAATTATGTTCCTCAAAATGCTGAAAGCTGTTGATGCTGTTCGACTCACGAATTTGTTTATTGAACATCGATATGCACTTTCAATGAGAATAGAGCCCTCACTCCTTACAACTGAAGAACGCAATGAATGTCCATTTGGTGTTTTCTTTATCCATGGTCGAGATTTCAATGGTTTCCACGTTCGATTCCGTGATATTGCTCGCGGTGGCGTACGAGCAATTCATCCTAAGGGCATAGAACAATTTTCTCTCGAACAAGAGAGGCTGTACGACGAAGCATACAATTTGGCGTTCGCTCAACAGTTGAAAAACAAAGACATTCCTGAAGGTGGCTCTAAAGCTGCAATCCTTGTTCATCCTGAAGGACGCGTTAGTCGAAGTGTAAAAGCGTTTGTCAATTCGATACTTGACCTTGTCACCCCAAACGAAAAAACGAGGAGTCAGATTGTAGACCACCTCCATCATGATGAACTAATCTACTTAGGTCCAGATGAAAATATCACACCTAAACTTATCAATTGGGTTGTTGATCGGGCAAAGCGACGTGGATATCCGATGCCAACTGCTCTCATGAGTTCCAAGCCAGGAGCTGGTATTAACCACAAAGAATATGGAGTGACAAGTGAGGGCGTCATCGTCTTTCTTGATACAGCACTTCGTGCAGTAGGCATCGACTCGGACAGCGATACATTTACCATAAAGATGAGTGGCGGACCCGACGGTGACGTTGCGGGGAATGCCATCAGAATACTCCACAGAGATTATGGGAGTAGAGCAAAGATTGTAGGAATTGCTGACGGCTCTGGTTCAGCTGAGGATCCGGAAGGCCTCGATCACACCGAGTTACTTCGTTTGTTCAATGAAGGTTTGCCTATAACTTCTTTTCAAGAAAATAAGTTAGGAAAAGAGGGTAGCCTCGCATCGATAGATGAGCCCGAAGGTGTGCAACTACGAAACTCATTGCATAATCGCATCGAATGTGATGCATTCATTCCGTGTGGAGGCAGACCTGCAACGATTCACGGTGGAAATTGGAAAAAGTACCTCAACGAGGATGGTGAACCAAGCGCGAAGATTATCGTCGAAGGTGCAAATTTGTTTTTAACTCCCGATGCGAGACGTGAACTATCAAACGCAGGTACTCTAATCCTAAAGGATTCCTCTGCGAACAAATGCGGTGTGATTTGCTCTAGTTTTGAGATAAGCGCATGCATGTTGCTTGATGAAGATTCATTCATGGAAATCAAGGAACCATTTGTTGAACAAGTTTTAGTTCGATTGCGAGAACTTGCACGTTGTGAAGCAGAACTACTTGCACGGTTACACCAACATCATCCGCACGTACCATTACCAGACATGAGCATTCAAATCAGTAAAATAATGTCTAGAGTTTCAGATTCGATTATTGAACATTGGGCGGACATGACTGCTGAGCAACAACGAGAATTACATCGCTTAGTGCTTGAACATCTCCCGCAAGTTCTCGTCAATCGAGTTGGTGACGAACTTTGGAGCAAAATGCCAACTGCTTATTTACAATGGATGATGGCAAAATCACTCGCTGCTCGAATAGTCTACAGAGAAGGTTTCGAGTACTTAGAAACAATGGAAAATGCTGATTTATCTGGATTAGCGCTTCGCTATCTAGACCTCGAAGAAGAACGAGAGAACCTTACTTCGGAAATTTTAAAATCAGATTTGCAATATAAGGAGAGGGTTGCTGCGTTGTTACATGATGCTGGAATTTTCTCAACAATGGGTCGAAGTCACAAAAAGTAACTTTACCTAGATTCCTAAAAAGGAGACTGCTATGCTTCATCACTTTCTAATTATCTGTGGAACAGTTATTGGACTTTCTCCATTTTCTTTTGCTCAGGTCTCTTTAGACATGGAACCAAAAGAGGCAAACAGCACGATTACAGATGTTACTCTCTACCGAAACCGTGCTGCTGTTACGAGAACAGCAACCTTTGATTTGCAAACTGGTGGTTACACCTTTTATTTTCGCAATTTGCCAGGTTCCGTGTTCCTTGAATCGGTTCAAGCATCAACAAGCGAAGGGGCGTCGCTTCTCAGTGTGGAAACTTCAAACACACCAGTAGTAAAAAATGTGAGCGCTCTCTTAAAAGAAATCAATGAACAAATAGAAGATGTCGAATCGAAGCTAATCATTGTCAATGCTCGAACAGAAGCATTGAAGTACCAAGTGAATCTTCTTAATACACTTATCACTCAAGCTGGTAATGAAAAATCATCGACATCTGTTGACCTCGAAGTGCTTGAACAACAACTAAAGTTCATCGGCACCAAGATGGCAACACTGACAGAGAATCAAGCAACAAATCGAAAAGAGAAGGAGAGACTAGAGGAAGAGCTGAAAACTTTAAAGCGAAAAAAGCAGAACATTGGTTCAAATCAAAGCACGCAACTTGATGCAATCGTCGACATCGGCGTTACAAAGCCGGGTTCAGTTGAAATCGAATTGACCTATTTAGTTGCAAACGCAACTTGGCAACCTAGATATTCCATACGAGCATCAAATTCAGGAGATGAAATCACTGTCGAATATGACGCAGAAATATGGCAACGAACCGGTGAAAACTGGACAGATGTTTCGATGATTCTTTCTACCGCACAGCCTCAACAATCCACCACCCCACCAATGCCAACACCCTGGTTTGTCGATGTATACACTCCACCACCCCCTACCGCGGGCAGGGGCAGAAGTTCTAAAACGATGTCGATGCCGGACATCAACGTTTCAGAAGGCGGTGAACTTGGGATGGCTTGGGCAACAGATAGTATTGCTGGGGTTGAGTTGGTTGAAATGGCTCAAAAACACGCAACTGTAAACAATGATGGACCCGCGGTTAGTTTTAACTTGCCAAGAAGCATTACTGCTCCTTCGAACGTTGCAGACAAACAAACAACATCACTTGGTGCATTTGAAAGCGAAGCAGAGTTGTTTCATATTGCCGTCCCAATGATGACAGACCGTACTTTTATTCGCAGCAACGTGACAAACACAAGCGAATATATTCTCTTACCTGGGCAAGCATCCATCTTCCATGGCAGTGATTACGTAGGAAAGACAGCTCTCCCTACAATCACTCCAAATGAGATTTTCCCACTCGATTTAGGAATAGATCCTGCTGTCACCGCTACTCGCGTTTTACTAGAAAAAGAAACGGCATCAACTGGTCTGTTTGCAAGCGGTAAACAAACACTGTACGAGTATAGGATTTCAATCTCAAATGGCCATGATGAGCCAATCGAGTTGCAAGTTTGGGATCGATTTCCGGTCTCTCGTAATGAAGATATTGAGATCACGCTCGACACACTCAGTGCTCCACTCTCTAGTGACCCTACGTATGTAACTTCGCAGCAACCGTTGGGGCTCTTGCGCTGGGACCTTACGATTCCTGCAAATATGACTGGAGACAATCAATTCACAATCACATGGCAAGTTGAAATTGCCAGGGGGAAAGATGTTGAGATGACCCCGCTTCCAGAATAATGCTCGTATTCGGCAATCATTGACGTTTTCTCGCTTGAATTTATTCGATGTCAATGGATGTAACGTTCTCGTTAAAGCGTATAATGTGCCTGTACCTTTTGGTACATCTATTTCTAGCCCTTCTGACATATCCCTCTAGGAATATTCGCTTTATGAGATTGCCTATTTTTAAACTATGCTGCCTTGCTTTTATTACATCAATTGTAATTGCTCTTTCTGCTTGTGATGAGGAACCAAACAGCGAAAATACGATTCAATCATCACTCGATACGCTCATGATTGACTTGCGGATTGCTGCATTGGGCAGCAATATCGAAGGGCTTGAATCAGTCATTGCTTCTGCGAGCAAAATCCGCCCTGTTGCTCAATCTCAAATCCAAAGCAAGAACTTGCTACTTTCGACAGCAAAAGAAAAACTTGCACAATTAAAGTTTCAACTACTCTCAGCGAAAACAACCGCGACATTACCTCTGCTTACTCTCGCTGAAGATCAAGCAATTCAATCTTCTATATTAAGAAATGTTGCAAATACATTGTCGCAAATCAACACAATTGATGGCCTTCTTAGTGATCAAATCACAAGCATCCAGCATGAAAAACGTGCGCATTTCAACGGACAATTGACGAGCGCGACTTCTGTACTAGATTCACTAAGCAGTCAAAGTGAAGTTTCTAGAAACAAAGCGGATGAACTTTTAGAAGAAGCGGAGTTACTGCTCAACAATGCAGAAGATGCTGGGCTTATAGAAGGTCATTCTGAATACAAGTCGGGAGTCAAAACATTAAGAAAAGCTCAGCAGGAAACACTTTCCGCTTCAACTATCGAACTGCAATCTTCAATGCGCACAAAACCGTTGCTTGAGGATGCACGTGCTGAACTTGAATCTATTGCATCGATACTACACGGGATGGAACACAGCGATGCGTTGTTGCAACAACTCAGAAATGTCGCAAGAAAGAATGCAAGTGATTTCAGAACCCTTGCTGATGAGCTTGACTCTCTCGCTGCCGAAACAATGAACTCCGGTATTGAGGCAAGTGAGACGCTGAAACAAGAATGGGACGCACTTTCAACTCTTGTTCAAGATGCATTGCGAGGTGCAAATCAATCGAGAAGCAGGTCTCGGGAGATTCAACAAACATCGGGTATCTGGAAATTAGATTTAGAATGGACTCTTGGGCAAATCGAAGAAGCAAAACGCTCATTCTTGCTTGAAGAAAAAAGAACGCTTCAGACTTTTATTGAACTCGGAATCGTAACTTCAAAAGAGAAGTGGAGAGAACTTTCCACTTCAACAAATGCTGAGATAGAGCAAGCAACTTTAAACGCAATGTCCCGCAGATAACGCTGGGCAACAAGGTGTCGTCCTCATCGCCCAACTAGACAATCGATTAGCAATCCTACAAGGTAAAGCGATTGTAGTTCCAGCAACTGATATTGATCCCGGAAACAGCACGCCAACGACATCGAACTCCAGTGGGTTTTCAACTCCTGAAGAATTGGTAGCTGCATTTAACGAAGCAACAGATATTCCGTCTTTTGATGGAACTTCACCTCCTGTGGATTTGAATCAGTTTTATGAGTTCGAAGATGAGAAAGCCGCTCAGATGATTGCCTTTCTAAATAACACAATACAAACGACAGGTAATCTTTTGGTTGCTATTCGCTCTCGCATTGGTGCAGATGCTGTAGCCGAATTCATGAGTACAAATGCCGCGTCAACACAAAGTGTGATGATGAAAATCGAACCATCATCGTTGGTGCAAGTAGATGACGCGAATGCAACTGCTCGTGAACATTCGGGAAAACCCGTCCGACTTCAACAGACGAATCAGGGCTGGAAAATTATGTTGGCTACAAAAGGAAATGCTGAAGCTGAAATGGCGTTCTCGATGATGTCTGAGATGTTTGCCCCAATGATTGAGGTGATGAACGGTATTACAGCGCAGATTAATGATGGGGAAATCACGACTGTCGATCAAATCAACGAAGCCATGATGTCTGCCGTCGAAAACATGAACCCTTTTTAAGTGCTCTTAATCTGGCTCAACACTGCTTTTGCCGTCTCTCTGACCATCTCATCCTCATCAACCTTTGCAATGTTCTGAATCAGTTGCAATAGGTCTTCATTTCCCGACGAAATCAGATTACCTGCGACAATAACTGCATTGCGACGAAGCATTCCGAGTTTCGCTCTTTTAATCGATGTCCCTGCGAGCGTCTCTTTTCGTTGCTCTTCATTCCAATGTAAGAGTTCTGCAATATCTAGAGAATCCAGCTTTGGTTCATAGGCGCTATGAATACTCGCTTGTTCTCCTTTTTCTGTTGGTTGATTGTGTGGGCAGACTTCTTGGCAAACATCGCAACCAAACACCCATTCGCCAAATCCCGTAAAAAATGAGGAATCAACGAATGAACGGTGTTCAATCGTCAGATAGCTCACACACTTCTGAGCATCGATGCTCCAGGGAGTGATTGCATCTGTAGGACAAGCATCTATACACCTTGTACACGTTGAGCATGGATCTTCTTGTTCGACATTGGTCGGTTCAATCGAAAGAGTCGTTACGATAGCACCTAGTAACAGCCAACTACCAACACCATGCTCGATAAGCAACGTATGTTTGCCTATCGCACCTATACCAGCGGTTGTAGCAAATTCTCTCTCAAGGAGAGGAGCAGTATCAACGCATGCACGAAACATGTCATTTGGGAATTGCTTTTTTAGTTCGTCGCAAATTGAGTGCAGTCGTTTTTTCATTTCTTTATGATAATCTCGCCCTCTTGCATAACGTGCGACTCGTCCATGCCTAAACTTCAGAGGTGGTTCACATTTCTTTCCATATCGATCAGCAACACAAATCACACTCTTTGCACCATCAACTAGAAGTTTTGGATTGAGTCTCACATCAACATTCCGATTCATCCATTCCATTTCTCCGTACTTTCCATCACTGAGCCATTCTTCAAACGCAGCAGTATGGAGAGTTGCCCCTGCTTCGGAAATACCAGCTAATGCGAAGTCATGAGAAAGGCAAAGGTTAACGATGAGTTGAGAATCTACCGATTGCATTAGAACTCTGGTTTTACTGATGACGAGGTTGTCCCGCCATTCGGAGAGATTAACTCCAAGTTTGCATATTCTAATACTAGGTGCTTGACTCCTCCACGGAAGTGTACAGTTACTGTTGAGCCACGAGGCCTTCTAATCACCCGCTGAACATTTCCAATCCCAAACCGTTTATGCCTGACTTTGGAACCAACTGTAATCTCATCCACATCACGAGGTTCGACGTCAGGAACATCCCAAGGCTCAACCTCTGGAGGTGCTTGCACACCACCGATTTCACGAATAAAGCGGCTACCAATTGCTCGCTTACTCATCCCCCTCTGTGTTCTTCTTCTAGCTGACGTAAGCATCAGGTGTTCACGAGCACGAGTCATACCGACATAACAGAGACGTCGCTCCTCTTCCATTTGCGCTTCATCATATAGAGAACGCTCATGTGGCAGTAAGCCCTCCTCTAAACCGGCAATTGCAACAAAATCAAACTCTAATCCTTTAGAAGCATGCAAAGTCATTAGTGTCACTGCGCCGTTTGAAGGATTTATCGTATCTGCATCACTGACAAGAGCGACATTTTCTAAAAATGCAAAGAGTAGATGTAGTGGCGTAACTGAAGAATCATCCTCCCGACTCATTTCAAAACGGCTCTCAAACTCTGATGCAGCTGAGACTAGTTCTTCTAAGTTTTGTAAACGTTCTACGTCTTCTTCACCTGACATCTTGGAGTACATTTCTTCAAGCCCAGATTCTCGGATTACTCTTTCTACTAAATCCGCGAGCGATGCGGCTGCCGTTAGACTTTCAAGAGATTGCCCATCAATCTGCCATTGGTGGAATGTCTCGCTAAACTTCCTCATCGCATTCTCAGCTCTAGTGGTTATGCCATGTTCCTTCGAAATGGATGATGTCGCTTCTAACATAGAACAACCATGTTGAGCAGCAAGGTGGCCAAGACGGTTAATTGAGGTCTTACCAATTCCTCTGGTTGGTGTATTTATAACTCTTGCAAATGCAACGTTGTCTTTTGGGTTTACGAGGAGGCGTAGATAAGCAAGTGCCTCTTTCACTTCTTTTCGTTCATAGAACGCAGTCCCACGAGCAACCACATACGGAACACCTCGGTCTCTGAATGCATCTTCCAATACCCTGCTCAAAGCGTTCACACGATACAGCACGGACATCTCCTTAAAGGGCACGCTTTCTTCTTGCAATCGCTCAATTTCATGGAGGATTTCATCTGCCTCCTCGTGCTCGTCTGAAACAGTGATGATTTTAGGTGCAACACCTTCAGCATTTTCCGTATAAAGTTTTTTGTCTTTCCTTAACGTATTGTTTTGTATGAGTAATGCTGCCGCTTCAACGATCCCACTTGTACTTCGAAAATTTTGCCCCAGTGGGATTACTGTTCCTTCTCCATAATGCTCTTCAAAATCCAATATGTTCGAAATATCCGCGCCTCTCCAGCCATAAATTGATTGGTCTGGATCACCTACAACGCATATATTCCTGTGGTTTGCTGCAATCTTGTTTGCGATAACGAATTGCGTATGGTTGGTATCTTGATATTCATCTATCAGCACGTATTGGTAACGACTCTCTACGCTATCTCTTACTTCTACGTCACTCTCTAGTAACTTAGCCGAATGCAACAGTAAATCGTCGAAATCAACTGCACCATTGTTTCTTAATATGTCCTCATAGGCAAGATACATCTTAGCGATGGATTTACTATAAAAATCTGTTGCTTCCTGCTCAAAACTTTTGGCATCTACGAGTTTGTTTTTCGCATCGCTAACTACTGCAAGTACTGATGCCGGCCTCCAGTTTGCACTATCCATATCACATGCTTTAATCGCCGATTTCATAGCGCTACGTTGGTCTGTTGTGTCATAAATCGTAAATGAAGTTGTGCCGATGACTCGATCACCCCATGTTCGTAGTAACCGTGCGCAGAACGAATGAAAAGTTGAAACTGTTAGTCCATTAACACTTGCTTCATTTTGTTCTAGTAATCTGAGCACCCTGTCTTTCATTTCTTGTGCTGCTTTATTCGTAAACGTTAATGCAAGTATCTGCCATGGTGGTACACCGCTGGCAATCAAGTTTGAAATGCGTTGAGTAACAACTGTCGTTTTGCCAGAACCTGGTCCAGCTAAAACAAGAAGCGGACCATCAATATGCTCCACTGCCTTTTGTTGGGATTCCGTTAAATTGGTCTGTTCCGCTTCCTTGCTCATCATCGTTGCAGTGTAATCTCAACGAGTCTAACAACGGTAAAAAACCGCATTTATTCACTAAAAAGAGGTCCTCTACGCTCAATTGAACGCGGCACAACAACATATCCACACCTGTACATGAGATTTTTGCTTTCGTAAGTACCGATAGAAACGACAGTTACAATCAAAAAAAAAGAGACTCAATATTTTGTGGTTTAGAGAGTTGCAGACGCAAGATGTAGTAGTACGATAAGCACATGTGGAAGACACCAAGGGATTGCACCAAACTGAATGACAAAAAGGTGCAAAACCAAAGGGAAAACTGCATTTTGGACTCGTTTTTACAGGAAAAATGAGGGTTTTGGCTAGGAATTGCAATAGGCAATGAGGTGAGTGGATGACCGTACTCTGTGACAAGCAAATAGAAGAGTTGATTTCGATAGAACCATTTCAAAAGAACGCACGTCGAACTGGAACAGTCTCTTACGGTGTCTCTAGTTATGGGTACGACGTTCGAGTTAGTTCAAAGTTTAAAATTTTTACAAATGCAACAACTGGTGGTCTTGCTGTCATCGATCCAAAACAATTCACAGAAGATTTGTTTGTCACAGTTGACACAGAAGAAACTGGCAAAGACCACATCATTGTTCCACCAAATAGTTTTGTTCTTTGTGAGACAGTAGAGGTCTTTGAGATTCCAAGAGATGTCCTTGCAATTTGTGTTGGAAAAAGCACCTACGCACGCTGCGGTCTCATTGTAAATGTCACCCCTCTTGAACCACAATGGCGAGGCAAAATTACTCTTGAAATTAGCAATACAACGCCACTGCCTGCAAAAATCTACGCGAATGAAGGAATTGCTCAACTCGTGTTCCTCCAAGCATCACAAACGTGTGAAGTAAGTTATGCGGACAAGAACGGAAAGTATCAAGATCAAGAAGGGCTGACCTTGCCAATGGTTGATACATAACATTGGCACACAAAACGAAGCAGTAAAAAGAAATAAAATGTAACAAACAGTTAGAAAAGCACGGAAGCAAAGTAGTACAGATGAAAATAACAAGACGATTTACAACAGCAGGCGAGAATGTATGGGATTCAGTTAAATGGTCCACTCGCTCCACCAAAATCACAAATACAGATGGCTCCATCGTGTTTGAAATGAATAACACAGAGATTCCTGCCGACTGGAGTCAACTTGCCGCTGACATTATGGCAAGCAAGTATTTTCGAAAGGCTGGTGTTACTCAGTTCAACGAAGACGGCACTCCAGAAGAAGACAGTGATGGCTCGCCAGTGACTGGACCTGAGCAATCTGCAAAACAAGTCATTCACCGACTTGTTGGCTGTTGGAGAAGTTGGGGTGAGTCCCATGATTATTTTGATTCTCCTGAAGATGCAGAAGCGTTTTATGACGAACTTTGCTGGATGATGCTTCACCAGGTCAGTGCACCAAATAGCCCACAATGGTTCAACACTGGATTGAACTGGGCGTACGGAATCTCTGGTCCATCACAGGGCCACTATATCGCTGACCCTGAAACAGGCCATGTTTCGTTAGCTGATGATGCATATACCCACCCTCAACCACACGCATGCTTCATTCAATCTGTGCATGACGATTTAGTGAATGAGGGTGGAATTATGGATCTTTGGACACGCGAAGCCCGACTCTTCAAATATGGCTCGGGTACCGGTTCAAACTTTTCTTCACTAAGAGGAAATGATGAACCCCTTTCAGGTGGAGGCAAATCGAGTGGTTTAATGAGCTTCCTTAAGATTGGCGACCGTGCTGCTGGGGCAATTAAATCAGGTGGTACAACTCGACGCGCAGCAAAAATGGTTTGTCTTGATGCTGACCATCCTGATATCGAGGAATTCGTTAGCTGGAAGGTCCGAGAGGAATTGAAAGTTGCCGCCCTCGTCGAAGGCATGAATCACCTTACAAAGGAACAACAAGAACGGGCTGAAGAACTCGGTCTGACTCTTGATTATGATTTTAATGGTGAGGCGTATCAAACAGTAGCTGGGCAAAACTCAAACAACTCTGTCCGACTTTCACACGAATTCTTTGAAGCAGTTGATCGAGAAGAGGAATGGGATCTTACTCAACGAACAACGGGTGATGTCGCAAAATCCATTTCTGCAACAGGGTTGTGGGGCAAAATATGTGATGCGGCGTGGCAGTGTGCTGACCCAGGTGTTCAATTTGACACTTCTATCAATGATTGGCATACCTGTCCAAAAAGCGGGCGTATTAATGCCTCGAACCCATGTAGTGAGTACATGTTCCTCGATGACACAGCATGCAACCTTGCATCTCTGAACCTACTCAAGTTTTATGACAACAACACACGCATGTTCGATGTCGATTCTTTTGAACATGCTGTACGACTTTGGACAATTGTTCTTGAAATATCTGTTTTGATGGCGGCTTTCCCTTCTGAAGAAATCGCTGCTAAGAGTTGGCGCTACCGAACCCTTGGGCTTGGCTTCGCCAATCTAGGGGCAATGTTAATGCAAGCAGGAATACCGTATGACAGCGAAGCAGGGCGCGCTGTATGTGGTGCGATTACTGCGACCCTCACTGGCCGGTCGTATGCAGTAAGTGCTGAGATGGCAAGTGAGTTAGGGCCGTTCGATGGCTTTGCAGAGAACTCAGAAGACATGCTCAGAGTGATTCGAAACCACCGAAATGCAGCGCAGGGAATGACTCGTGATTCAGGCGAATATGAAAAACTCCGAATACCTCCCGTTCCAATCAACCATTCTCTATTCCTAGACGACACAATCAACATTACAAACGCAGGTGATTTGCTCGGAAGAGCTGTCCAAGCTTGGGATGAAGCGCTCGATCTTGGTTTGCGACATGGCTTTAGAAACGCGCAAGTCACCGTCATCGCACCAACGGGCACAATCGGATTATTAATGGATTGTGATACGACTGGCGTTGAACCAGATTTTGCATTGACAAAGTTCAAAAAACTAGCAGGTGGTGGGTACTTCAAAATTGCAAACCAATCACTTCAGCCAGCGCTACTTGCACTTGGGTATAGCAAGCGTAAGGTTAAAAAAATTATGCAATATGTCATGGGCACCATGACTCTTGAAACCCCGATGCCTAAGTCCATCACAGAAGATGGTGAAGAAATTTCATTCAGAGAGTTTCTTATCAATCGCGGCTACACGGACACAGAACTTGAAGCATTGGAAGAAACTCTGCCAACTATGTTCGAT
>CAZVAE010000030.1:0-12406 GCA_964624985.1 uncultured Isosphaeraceae bacterium
AAGAGGTAAATGTCAAGTTCGAGGTCTGATAATGAGGGGATATTTTACTATTTTTTTTTTGCGAATCGAAAACATTTTTGAATTTAGGCGGTTATCGGGTCGATGGATTTTAAGTGAACAAATGACCTGGCCGGGGGTATAGTCATACTGAGCCAAAGAACCGATGCTTTATACACGTATTCAATCCTGCCAAAAGCCTGAAGAGGCAACACGCCGTTCCCAGCGAGTAGCATGGTTATTGTTTGGCGTTGTCCTCTTAAGTTTAGTTGACCTCTTCCTTACCGTGACATACCTCACAACTGTAGGCATGAGCGAGGGCAATCCTATCGCGGTTTGGCTTCTTGCTACCACAAATTCTGTATGGCCCTTGATTTTTTATAAACTTGGAACAGTCGCAGTTTGTGTTTCTCTTTTGTACACAAATCGATTCAAAAGAGAGAGCGAACTTGCTTCTTGGTGTGCGATGTTGATACTTGTTGCGCTTTCAATATGGTGGAATCAGTACTCAAGATTCCAACCCTATTTACCGTTTTCGAAGGACCATATTGTGATGATTGACGATACGTTTATCCAGCCATTTCAATTCGCCCAGAAAAAAGAAGCAGTTACACAATAAAATAAGCACTTTTGGTACAGTAATCGTATGAAGAAAGCGATTCTGTTCAGTTTCCTTGTGAGTGTTCTAACGGGTTGCGGCGTACGCGCACCTCTTACGCAGTATACAGATGCGAGGGTGACGCAATCGACCGCAGTGGCAATTGCATTTGATGCAAATTTTGAAATTTCGAATACGAATGATGAGCCCCTCAAGTTAAAGTTCTACGATTACACAGTCGCTGCGAACGGCAAAACTGTATATAACGGTCGAGCTTCCGCAGAGCAAACAGTGCCTCGTTGGGCTACGGTGCGGGGATCTGTTCCGGTGGTCATCCGCAGAGAGAATCTCTCGGGTGAAGAAGAAGTCCTGTGGACACTTTCGGGTCGTCTGACATATATTCCGCCCACTGCAATCGCAGAAACGTTATTGAATACAGGTATTTGGGAACCTTCAACACACGTCCAAGCAAGGGATTCCTTGCAAATCCCTCAAGATCCATTCCCTACAAACTGAATCAAACGAGCAGGCCCTCCGAATAACCGGAGCGAATCCTACACCTGTTCAACCGCTGCAGCGTAGAGTAAATGGGGCGTTGCTTACAGCCGATGCTTCAGTATGGATATTGACGGCATACTTTCAATTGCAATCGAACAAGGGGCATCTGACATTCATCTCGTTACGGGTGAACCGCCTGTTGTTCGGGTTGATACTGGATTAGTACGGTTGAATCACCCCATCCTAGAGGCAAAAGAACTCGGTGATTTTATTGCAACGATGCTTAATGGCAATCAACAAGCAACATTACACGAACATCAAGATGTTGATTTGTCATGGGCGACTGCAACCTCTCGCTACAGAGTCAACGTGCACTTGCAACGAGGTGTACCCGCAATTGCGATGCGGACTGTGAAAACAAAGATTCCACCCCTTGAGTCTTTGAATCTCCCCCCATCGATTGGCCCGCTTGCGGAGTTGCCTCGAGGCTTAGTGCTTGTGACTGGTGATACGGGTTCGGGTAAATCAACAACACTTGCCTCGCTCTTACAACAAATCAATATGACAAAGAGTAGGCACATCATTACCCTAGAGGATCCGGTCGAATATACATTTGATTCAGAATGTTGTCTGGTCGAACAAAGAGAATTAGGTCGCGATATGCCAAGCTTTGCCTCGGGACTTAAGCATGCACTTCGTCAAGATCCAGATATCATTCTCGTAGGTGAAATGAGAGATTTGGAAACAACATCTCTCGCTATCTCTGCAGCTGAGACAGGTCACCTTGTTCTTTCCACGCTTCACACGGTTAACGCTTCCCAAACAGTTGAGCGTATTGTGGATATGTATCCTGCAAATCAACAATCACAAGTTCGGTCAATGCTTGCGAACACTCTTAAGGCAGTGATCTCTCAAACACTACTGCCCAAGATAGGTGGGGGCATGGTCCCTGCCGTAGAGATATTACTCTGCGACCCCGCAATACGAAACATTATCCGCGAATCGAGAACGTTTGAGATTCCAAACGTTATTGAAACCAACAGCCGCAAAGGCATGGTCACGAGAGATGCTTCGATTGCATCGCTTGTGTTCAATGGTTTCGTAGAACGAGATATCGCTATCGCAAACTCATCAGATCCACAGAGATTACAAATGACCCTCGCAGCATAAGGATTTACAGATGCCAACGTACCGCTATGAACTTCAACAAGAAAGCGGAGATCTGTTTATCGGGCAAATTGCTGCCCAATCTGCTGCTGGAGCTGCAAGCGCCATTGAGCAGAGAGGCGGCAGAATTGTACGCCTCGTTCCACTACGGTCAACAGACAGTAGTGTTTTGAAAAAAGTGTGGGCAATATTGAATACAGGTAATGGACCCTCCAAAAAAGATATTTTGGATTTCACAACACAATTGGCAGTTATGGTTCGCGCAGGGATAAGTCTTCGTGTTTCGATAGACGGGATAAGCAAACATGTTGAAAATACAAAATTCAGAGAGATTCTCGTATCGATTCGAGAAGATTTAGAAGCCGGCTGCACATTCTCAGATGCAATCACAAAATATCCGAGACTATTTTCACCCTTGTACATCAATATGGTTCGGGCAAGCGAGTTGTCAGGTTCGTTTGGCCACATGCTCGATCGAATTGCAAAAATTATCACGAGGCAAATTGAAACGAAAAAACTCATCGTAGGTGCAAGTATTTATCCCGCAGTCATTGGTGGACTTGCAACAGTCGTGACTATTTTTCTTTTAACGTTTGTGCTTCCAAGATTCGCCGGCGTGTTTGCAGGAAAGGAATCAATTCTTCCGTGGCCCACAACTTTTCTGATGGGATTAAGCGCTTGGATGGTGTTGTATTGGTGGATTGTTCCTATTGCAATTGCATTCATAACGTTCATTGTCGTGTTACTCTCTAAAACTGAACGTGGCGGGTGCATCCTTGATGCCCTGAAATTAAAGGTGCCGGTGGTTCGAAAGATGTTGCGAGCGTTATACATCACACGTTCATTACAGACTCTTGGCGAGCTCGTGAATGCTGGCGTCCCAATGATTAATGCGTTAGAGGTCACAGGAAACATAGCAGGCAATCGGAAGTACTTAGCACTTTGGGGAGATGTGTCGACTGGTGTAAAAGAGGGTCGTCGAATCAACGAAGTGCTCGATGGTACAAATTTGTTGCCAATGCCAGTTATACAAATGATTGCAGCGGGGGAAGAGTCTGGAAAACTGGGGGATGTGTTAGAAGAGATTTCAGAATATTACGACCGTGTCTTACGCGACGCAGTAAAAACGTTTACGAGTTTGCTTGAGCCAGCAATGATTGTATTCATGGGCGCAATTGTTGGGTTCATTGCAATGGCAATCATCCTTCCAATTTTCAAAATGAGTGCGGCGGTGACAGGATGACAAAGCAAAAGTTAAAAGTTAAGCGTCGAGGTTTTTGGTTGGTGGAATCAGCAGTAGCAATTGCAGTTGTTGGGGTTGGAGTAGTCGCAGTTGTAGGTTCGCACCAAGCGTGGCATATACAAGCAGTTGAGTCGGAAAAACTAGCAACAGGCATGCGTTTAGCATCTGAAATACGCGAAATGTCACTTCTACTCCCTGCAAATGACCCAATCACGGGCAGTGCGACTTGGGGTGTTGAATTAGGAGAGTTTATTCCAGCGGATCTAGATGATCTAGATGATTTAGATGGTGCGGTGTTTGCAGAAATGGATGGGACAGGTCCACTCGATGCAACAGGTACAACCATCATCGGCATGGATGACTGGGAACAACGTGTTCAGGTTCAATGTGTTGATCCTTTTGATGTGACCAACGTTGTGCCGGACGGTTCTTCTGAAGTAGTACGAATCAGTGTTACCGTTATGTGCGGAACTGAAGAAATTGCGAGGTTAACATGGATAGCACCAAGATAAAAACAACGAAACGTTTTGGATGGGCAACTATTCCGTCATTATTAATGATTACTGTCATTGCTTCTGTAACGGCAGGGATAGCGAGTGTGTCATGGACAAACGTCCGAAGCGCAAAGGCGATGATTGGAATAGCAAACGCTCAAGCAGCTGCAGAATCGGGTTTGTCCTTTGGAAGCCAACGACTCCTTGATGAAGTAAATCGTTATGTCATCGATAGAGGTGACATTGACAGTGATTTGGCACAAAAACTCTGGGAGGGAACTTGGACTCCGTTAGATGGGCAAATCGTAGTTGCCCCATCGCCCGACTATGTCGTTGGAGCTCCAAGTGGAGGCGGAATCGTTCATACACTGCAAGATGTGTTTGAACAAATCGATACGCACGCAATCGAAGTGACTCCAGATGATGTGTTTTTACCTTCCATTAATCCAAGTTATACATTGGAATGTAAACCAATCGCACTGGATGCAAGTGAAGAGTCCCATTTTCGATTGTCCTATGCGTTGATAGAGAACGAAACGAGAATTCGTGTGACAAGCATTGGTGAATCAGACGGTATATCAAGAACAATCTCGATGGAGTTTGATTTGGATAAACGCATTGATTATGCGCTTATCGCGATGTCAAGAGTCATGCTTGGTCGGAACGTAGTCGTGGAAGGTCCTTTAGGTACGCGGTACGGGATTGAAGCGAATGAATTGAATGCCACATTTGGAGTCCCACTCGTCATGCGAAGTGACTTCTATGGAATTGACCCAATGGTACTTGATACATCGTTGTCAGCATTTAACGGACTTGTGCTCGCAAACGATATTGATGGTGATAATCGATTACGCCCGAATCACCCATCTGAAAGTGTGGGCTTGGGAGCGATGGTTGACTACGATGGCGACCAATACGTAACAGAAATGGATTTATTCCTCTCTAGATTTGATAGCAACGGAGATATAGGTGTTGTGTACGATGCGGCACTTGCTGCTGATGCGGGATATCCGGGATTAGTCCAAGAGTTTGGAAGCGATATGCAATTGGCTCAGCTCATTGACAACGCTCGAAGCGATCGGAACAATGATGGCGTGGTTGATTATTTGGACCGCGAACTTGGCTGGGACGATGGCATCATTGACGGTAAGGACAATTACGCGAAGATTGATGGTAACGTCGGCTTTGCAGTTGATGTCGCAGCGTGGGAAGCAGCGACTGGAAAAGTATGGCAAGATGGAGTGAGTGGATCAATTGACGCAGAGTACGGTTCTTCAGCATCACAGTTTGCTTTAACAGAAGCCCAACTTGCAGAGCTCACTACAGAGATGTTTGCTGGTGCTCAAACTTGGTTTGAAACAGAATCGATGTCAGGTGCTCCATTTGGTGACCCAACGACCGGGCAAATCCAGTCAAACCTGCACACGGGTGGCTCCTATGTGCCAGCTCAAGAAAACGAATGGGAAAGCATTCCGTGGGAATCCGAAGGTGCATACGACTGGTACCAAAGACCGGTGTACAAAAATATGGTGTTCAAAAATGTACGCATCCCGAGAGGAACAAATGCAATGTTTGAAGATTGCATGTTTGTTGGAGTGACATGGCTTGAAACAACTGAAGAGGTTTCAGACCCGAACTGGAATTTTGCAGGAGCTGTAGAACCGGACGGGTATGGAAATTACACAACTCAGTTTAGCGGGCTAGTCGCAGCGTCCGGAGGTGTTGAATATCCGGACACACGCGATGTTTCAAACAACATCCGGTTTCATGATTGCACATTCCTTGGTTCTATTGCTGGAGATGTACCCTCTGAATTTACCCATTGGCGAAACAAAATCCAAGTGACTGGTGAATCGAGGTTCTTTTTAGATCCAGACGATCCTGATCTTGTGAGCCAGCCAGATGGCACAATGCTTCAGGCAGTTTTACAATCGATTGATCCAGCTGACCGTGAACAGCTTGCACGTAGTTCAGTACTGATGCCAGGGTGGTCGGTCGAAATTGGCGCTTTCCAAAACGACGAATCAATTGGAGTGAAGCTAACCGGAACAATCGTGAGCGGTTTGCTCGACCTTCGTGGTGTTGTTGATGTGCATGGTTCAATTCTTTCAACATTCCGTCCGAAAGAGGGTGAAGGTCCACTGTTCTATGGCGGTCAAGCGGATGCGTTTAACACAACGATTGGCTACTTTGGTCCCGAGGATGGTGACAGAGAAGGCATTGATGATGCGATGAAACCATTTGCTGGTTATGGCAGGGTTTCGTTGCGTGCGAACCCAGATGCGCCGATGCCGGATGGTGTCCCTTGGCCAATCACAGTCATTGCTGATGGGCTTAGTTATCAAGAGGGTTCATGAAACGTCGCGGATTCACTGTTGTTGAACTTCTCGTTGGGCTCACAATTACAGCCGTGTTATTGCTCGGCTTGTTTTCTGCCATCCAAGTTTCGATAGACGCGTATTCGCGATCATCCGCTGATGGGGTGAACAGATTGACATCACGATTGATTGTAGAGAGGATAGCTCTACTCGTTCGAACAGGCACATCGTTTGGTCCAATGCCAGCGAGTGCAACCATAAATGAAGTTCAAAGTGATTATCTCGAAATCACTACTCCAACTGGTCAACTCGTCACGATTACTTGGGATAACGCAAGTGAAACGATTGAAATGGATGTCGACGGCATCCAATCCACAGTGCTTGGCGGAGTCTCTCAATCGGCGGGCGGTGTACCTATCACGCCGTTTTTGCTTCAGTTCGAAAATGGGACCACGATGCAGCGTGTGACAATCAATCTTGCCGTTGTACCGGACGTAGAGCATAAAACAATATTAGATGACAGTGAAGACGAAACTGTACGCTTGACTGCATCGGTCATGCCACGAGCGCAGTTATATTAATCAATCCCCAGTTTTACTCTGTTTGATAACTTGTACGCTGTAAGTGAATCGGTTGCTTCTGCAATAACTCTGGCGATCGGCTCGGTATTGCTCGATCGAACGTGCAGCCAGCCCTCATCAAAATCAATTCGGAGTCCATCACTCTCATCGATGGTCGCATCAGCGTACTCTGATTTGAGACGTTCAATCTCCTTATCAATTGCAGGAATGCCGCCAAGTGACTCTAGTTCAATTGTTCGTTTCACCATTTCATATGGTTGGACACTTCTTACAATTGAAGATAGTGGCTCTTCTTTTTGCCGCATTAAATCGAGCGTAAGTGCCATCCCTGCAAGACTGTCACGAACCCAACAAACATCCGGAAAGATTACACCGCCATTCCCCTCACCACCAATGACACTATGGTGCGTTTGCATCATCTGTGCAACATTCGCTTCCCCAACAGCAGATCGCCAGACTGTACATCCATGTGCAGTTGCAACATCATCGATCATCCTACTAGTGGATAAGTTTGTTGCAACTGAACTCTTTGGATGTTCTTCAAGCCATCGCATCGCTGCGAGGACGAGGGTGTACTCTTCTCCAAAGTAGAAGCCTGTTTCATCTACGATAGCTAATCGATCAGCATCTGGATCTTGCGCAAACCCAACATCAGCATCAAACTTATCAACCATTTCTGCAAGTTGCGTTAAATTCTCAGCTTTCGGTTCAGGCGGGTGCGCAAAATCTCCAGTTGGTTCTCCATTAATGTGTAGAACATCACAGCCAAGTAGTTCGAGCAACTTAAGTCCAGATTTACAACCAGCACCGTTTACTGAATCAAGCACAACTCGAAACTGTTTCTGTTGAATAGGCACAGGGTCAATGACACCAAGTAGTTTTGCGATATGTGTGTCATTGCCTTGTTGATTTAGTTGTAACAAACCACCAGATTTAGCTTCTGGTTTGCTTTTCATCTTGAACAGGGAAATAATCTCTTCGGCTTCACTCTTACTAGGTGCGAGACCATTTCCATCAAGACATTTCAGCCCATTCCATGGTGTTGGGTTGTGTGACGCTGTCACAATAATGCCACCATCAGCTCCTAGTGCATGAATCATGACACCGGCTGTTGGAGTTGCAACAACACCCAGGTCTGCAACACTGCACCCGCATGTGACAAATGCATTTGCAACGGCTTCTTGGAGCGATGGACCACTCGGGCGGCTATCTCTTGCAACACAGAGGTTAGGAGTTCGCCCTAGTTTTTTTGTTAGAAATGAAACAAATGCATTTGCATACTGGCAAGCGACTTCTTCTGTCATGGATTCCCCAACAATACCCCTTGCGCCAGAGACTGATAGCATGAGAGGAGCATCAGTCATGGCATATAACTCGCTTTGCAATTCGGTGCCTCTGTGACTGTAACGGACTCAAGTCGACATGTTTGATTCATTCTGTTTGACATTTCATTTCCAATATAACGTGCGACGTGTTCAGTTGATGGGTTTACTCCGCCTAGAACATCAACACAGTTAAGATCTGCATTCTCAAAAGGCGCGATAACTTCACCAAGTTTCTTTTCTATATCGATAAAATCAACGAGTAGGCCATCTGAATCAAGTTCATTTCCAGAAATGACTACTTCGACCTTCCAATCATGTTCGTGTGGTGTTTCATCTATGCCCTGAATAGTAACAGCATGAGTTGCACGGAATGAACTCGTCACTTGTACATTAAACATCAGTCGCAGTCCATTCTTCCTGCACAGTCCAAGAGAATGGTTCCGTTGAACAATCGATGTCAACCGCGAAGAATCCCCCACGATGTTGTTTGACAAGGTTCCAAATGATTCGTCGATCTGTATCGGGAATGTTTTTGTGTTCGACCTCATCAACGTGTACCCACTCTAAGACACCTTCGTCAATATTCATTTGTTCGATTTCATCATGTTGCACAGCACGTTTGACTTCGAACAAAAAAATGAGCCAGTGTGTCTTATCTTCGTATGCTGTTTCAGCAAGCATTCCGGAGAGTCGAATTTCTGATGGCTCAACAGTGACACCTGATTCTTCCTGAATCTCACGAATGGCACACTCATGTGGGCTTTCACCAACTTTTGCTTCTAACTTGCCTCCGATAGGAGAATACTTTCCACAATTCGGTTCTTTTGCTCGATGTAGCAAGAGCAGATTGTTATCTTCATCGTAGAGGTAACAAAGAACGGCGATTTTGTAGGGTAAATCTGTAATGGAGTACGTCTCAGTCATCTTCTGCTTCCTTCATGATCTGTTTCATTTCACTGACTGAGTTCCGCATTCCAACAAAGACGCTTCGGCTTACAATGGAGTGTCCAATGTGCAATTCTGAGAGATTCGGTATGGATGCGATGCCTTTCACGTTTTTGTGCGTCAATCCATGGCCTGCATTGCATTGCAAGCCATTAGAGATAGCATATTCAACCGCAAGACGTACTTTATCACGTTCGTCCATGGTGTTCAAATTTGACTCAGAATCACCATGTTTTATACACGCTTCGGCATACGGTCCAGTGTGAATTTCGCACACAGTGAACCCCGCATCAATCGAAGCATCAATCTGGCGCGGGTCTGCATCAACAAAAGCGCTGACCCTCATCCCTGCGCTGCGAAGCGCATCGACACAATCTCGAACACGCTCAAACTCATTCAACACATCCAGACCGCCTTCAGTTGTAACCTCGTTGCGACCCTCAGGAACAATCATCGCCATATCAGGACTTGATGCGCACGCAAGTGCAACCATCTCTGGGGTAGCTGCGAGTTCTAGGTTTAAAGGGACTTCGATTGCCTCTTTTAGTGCAAAGAGGTCCTCGTTCTGCATGTGCCTTCGATCTTCTCGAATGTGAAGTGTAATTCCATCTGCCCCACCAGAAATTGCATCAAGTGCTGCTTCAAGAGGACAGGGTTCAATCGTCTTTCGAGCTTCGCGAATTGTGGCAACATGATCAATATTTACACAAAGTTTAGGCATGAATCTTCTTTGAAAAGTGAGGTCGAACCTCAGGGTGGCGAGTATACTCCGCGTGAGCCGATATGCGCACACAAGAGGGCATGCAGATGTCAGAGTTTGAAAAAAAATTATCCCAGTTAAAAGCAGATCTGAACACACAGGGGGCTCGGGTATCAGACCAACTTCTTCAAGCAGTTGAGTCGAGTTTTGGTGGTGACGCGAAGACGGCAAAAAAGGTTATTGAGGGTGATGCACATATCGACCGCGTGGATGTTGAAATCGAGCGAGCATGTATAGCATTGCTTCGTTTAGGTGCTCACGATGAACACAGTATTCGAAGTGTGTTAACCGTAGTTAAAGTGAACAATGAACTCGAACGAATTGCAGATTGTGCCGTCATTGTTGCAGAGGCAGCATTAAAGAGTGAGTCGCTCATCGCAATGGCACCTCCAACATTTCGAGTCATGGCGAATAGCGTTGTTGGGATGGCAAGAGACACAAATGACTCTCTTGCCAATTCTGATACGGATTTAGCAATTCGAGTATTGTCTTTTGATGACACAGTGAGCAGATTTCGTAAGGAAATTGTTCTTGATGTTCAGCATAGAACTGGCAGTGGAGATTTAGACCCTCTCGTTGCATTTGAGCTGCTCGCTGTAACCCGTTCGCTTGAACGTATTGCAGATCACTGTACGAATATTTGCGAGCAAGTCATTTATCTTGAGACAGGAAAAATTGTCAGACACTTACCCGAGGGTTGGACATCCCCGGAAACACCAACGTTTTGAGTGACGTACTTTCCGAACTGCAATTAACGCTAAAACAACATGGACAAAGCCATTTGCTCCATTTTTGGGATGGGCTTGATGCTAAGCAACAAGACGATTTCGTAAACCAGTTGAATTCGATTGACTTTGATTTACTCTCAACGCTACAAAAGCAACCGAAAGCGGAATCAAATCAAATCGTTTGTCCTGCTTCAGTACTCCCGTCACACCAAGAGCACAGGATGGTTGGAATACGTGCAATAGAGAAAGGCGAGTTAGGTGTTCTCACTGTCGCTGGAGGAGACGGAACACGGCTTGGTTGGAGTGGTCCTAAAGGGACGTTCCCTTCAACACCAATTACAGGAAAATCCTTGTTTCAACTCGTTGCAGAGCAAATCCTTTTTGCATCTCGAAAGTATGGCGTCACAGTCCCTTGGTACATCATGACAAGTAAAACGAACGATGAAATCACGCGTTCGTTTTTACTCGATAACAACTGTTTCGGTCTAGAAAGAACAGACATTTTTTTGTGTACGCAGGGCGAAATGCCAGCAGTAGATGCAGAAGGAAAAATAATGCTGGCATCCAAAGGCAAAGTTGCGATGAATCCAGACGGACATGGTGGTGTACTTGCAGCGTTACAAGAAAGTGGAGCATTTGAAGAGATGGATGCTCGCGGGATTAAACACCTCTCTTATGTCCAGATTGACAACCCAATGGCACGCGTTGTTGACCCCGACTTTTTAGGATTTCACCTGAGTGAAACATCTTCCAAAGAAGTAACGAGTAAGTGTGTTCAAAAAGTTAATCCAACAGAACGAGTTGGCGTATTCTGTGATATCGATGGAAAAACAACGATCGTTGAATATAGCGATTTATCTGAAGCACAGTCTAAAGAAGTAACAGATTGCGGCGAATTGAAGTTTCATGCCGGCTCAATTGCAATTCATATGATGTCCGTTGAGTTTTTGAAACGAATCGCAGATGATCTGCCATGGCACAAAGCATTCAAAAAGGTGAATCACATTGATTTAGAAACGGGGAATGTAATCGACCTTGCAGAACCCAATGCATTTAAATATGAACGGTTCGTGTTTGACATTCTTCCACTTGCAACAAGTTCTCTTGTGATTCAAACTGAACGTGAGGAAGAGTTTGCCCCAATAAAAAATGCTGAAGGCGAAGACTCTGTTCAGACAAGCACGCAACTTCAACTTGAACGGGCTAGGCGATGGCTTCGTTCTTCTGGGGTTTCTGTATCAGACAATTTGGTTCTTGAGATTAGTCCAACAACCGCAGCGTCGCCGGAAGACCTTCTACAAATCAAGTTGCCAGACAATCTAAATGAAGAAGACATGTTGGTGCTCTGACATGGAAGCTTGGATTGATCAACTGATAGGTGGCGTAAGCCCAGTGTGGGGGCCAGCAATTGTGTTTGGTCTATTGCTCTTGTCAGGAATTGGGATACCACTCGGAGAGGACATCATTATCATTCCTGCAGGCATGCTCGTCCAACAAGGTGCATTGCCACTTTGGCCGACAATTCTTGCAGCATACTTTGGAGTACTCGCGGGCGATATGCTTTGGTTTATTGTCAGCTCAAAAATTGGCACTCGCCTTGTGCACAAAAAGTGGTTCAAGCGATTTGTACATCCAAAACGAATGTTGCAACTGAAGTATCAGTTTGATGTTCGCGGTATTTGGGTCATCGTGCTCGCTCGATTCATACCAGCTAGCCGTACGACAACGATTACGGTTGCGGGAATGCTGCAT
>CAZVAE010000031.1:0-8761 GCA_964624985.1 uncultured Isosphaeraceae bacterium
CCCTCACAGTTTGAGCCCCCTTTTTGAAGGGCCCTATAAAGGGTGTGCATGGGGCACTTTAAGGCCCTTCAGCTATTTGTAGCAGAACCCAGGGCCCTGAATGAGTTTGTTCTTCTTTTAATACGCCGCGGTCTAACGATGATTAACTGGTGCATCTGGCACTTTCGATTTGGTCAATGCCGAGATGGTTCATTCATTATGAGCAAAGTTCACGCACTTTATTTTGTAAAAGATCCAGATTCCAGAACATGGAATGCAAATGCGATTTTAGAACAGTCAGATCGCGCAAGTATTTATAACGACAAGAGAACACTTAATAAAGAGACACACAAAGGGATGCGCGTGCCAATGGATGTGTGGTATGGAAAGTATTGGGGTCGAATTCAAGGAAACAACAAAGAGCGGAGACAGGGTCACCACAATCAAAACCCAGAGGTATACCTGGAACGCATTCTTTTAGCGTGTTCAAATGAAGGCGACCTTGTACTTGATCCATTTGCAGGAAGTGGCACAACTAGCACAGTTGCAAGAGCGCATAACCGCAGATCAATCGGGGTAGAACACTCTGAAGTTAACGCCGAAAGTGCCTGGGAGCGCATAATAGAAATAGGTATGATTCGAAAAAACTGTTCATCCGGCCAGAGTTCAGCAATCTTTAGCAAGCGTTAACTATGCAACAACCCACTGTCAATCTATCAAGCCACGAAGCTGTTTGCGCAATATTGATCGAAGCGACAAACAAACTGCTCACATACAGTGGTCGACACGGGTCTACGCACATTATTCCATCAACGGGACAGCTACTCGTTACAGGTGATTTGCACGACAATCCAATTCACCTCACAAAAATAGTACAGCTTGCGAATCTTGATGTACCAACAAACCACGTGTTGTTCCAAGAACTGATTCACTCTTCGGGAGATTCCGCCGGCGAAGACCTAAGCTATAGAATGCTGGTTCGCATTGCTTCGTTGCTATGTTCGTTTCCTTCTCAAGTCCACCCTATTCTTGCAAATCACGAATTGTCACAGGCAACTGACCGTGCAATCACGAAAGGTGGCGGAGAACTCGTCATTCGGTTTAATCAGGGCGTACAACATGTGTTCGGAAAACACGCCGGTGAGGTTCTTGAAACCCTGAACTCATTTATCATGGCAATGCCTATTGCGGTTCAAACTGAATCTGGGTTAATGTGTTTGCACAGTCTTCCGAACGAATTGGCAATGGATGAGTTTGACACAACCGTCTTACAACGCGAGTTAAAACAGGCGGATTACATGGGTCCATTCGGCGCAGCATACATGACGGTCTGGGGACGTCAACTCACTGAAGAACAGGTAAACCGTCTTGCAGAAGAATGGGGTGTAACACTTTTTTGTTTAGGTCACGCCTGGGTTCCAGAGGGGATCGACATTGCATTACCAAACGTAATACAGATAAATAGTGATCACAACAAAGGAGTGGTTTTACCAATTCAATTGGACGCAATCCAAAATGCAAGGCGGACTGTAATCGGGGCAATCCCACTCTCATCAGTCTCATTAAATCCAGCAGAACTTTAATGGTGCAAAAGTACTGATGCAATTCACACCAATAACGCTTGCAATTGAACTTTCGGGAACTCAGGGCACCATCGCCCTAATGAACAACAAAGGCGACATCGTCCAGTCTCCAGTTGTAGGTGGAAACAAAAAAGAAGATGACATTTTTCCTTTTATCGAATCCACGTCAAAATCTCTAGGAATTCAAGCAAAAGAGATAGACTTGCTTGTGGCAAGTATTGGTCCCGGAGGTTTCACCGGTCTGCGAACAGCAATCGCGACGGCGAAAATGATTGCACTTGTATCTGGGGCAGCAATTGTTCCAGTTGAAACCGCTATTGTGGCTGTTGAACAAGCAGCAAGGGACAGGGGAACCTATCTTGTTATCACATCAGTAAAGGGGGACTCGTTTTGGCTCTCAAAAGTGCAAAAGCAAAATGAAACGTGGTTTTGTGATGGGGTCGAGGCGAACGTTTCACTCCTACAACCATTGCTTGCAGAAGCAGATGGAGTGTTCGCAGACGATTTTTTACCTAATGCAGTTCGACGCACCATCGAGGCAGCAAGTGTACCGATTTATTCGAGTTTCACAGACGCAAAATCCCTGTTAAAGGTTGGACTATGCCTCTTTCAGGACGGAAAAACAACAACTCCTGAAGAACTGCTCCCGTTGTATCCACGAGTACCCGAGGCCGTTCGCCTATGGAATTCTCGCCACAAAACCAAATAACACGGGGCCGATAATATCTGTTTCAAGGCAGAAAAACAAATTCAATGTTACCTAAACATGTTTTTTTGCCCACGTTTACCTAAGTGCTGTGAAGTTACGTAGTTTTGGGGACGAAGGTCATGCTTGTGGCAAATTGGGAAATCCCACGATTTCACACTCTTGATTTACAAGGTAAACGACATGACTAAAAAGACAAACAAGAACGATGTATCAGACAAACAGGTGTTCACAACGGGCGAAGCGGCAAAAATATGCAGCGTTTCCCAACAGACAATCATTCGTTGTTTTGACAGCGGCCGTCTTCAGGGATTTAAAGTGCCCGGATCTCGTTTTCGGCGAATTCCAAAAAATGAACTCCTGCGGTTTATGCAAGAAAACAACATGGACCCTGGTCGACTAGAAACCGGCCCCCTTCAAGTCCTTGTGATTGGGTTAAGCGAATCAGTAACCGACTCAGTCATTCGCGACCACGCAGTTGGACACAACATTCAAATACACCATGCTGACGATGCATGGGAAGCTGGTTTTTTATCGCAGGAATGTAAACCAGAGTTAATTTTCATAAACTCCAGTGTTCCCGGAATCCAAAAACAAAAAGTACAACAAGTATTAGGAAAGGTGACTGGTTCTGATCCGCTGATTGTTCTTGTGAATAACAGTTACAACAGTGGAATGCAGTTGTCGTCTCAAAACGACGAATCTAAGGAAGTGATTATAAAAGCAGTGATGCAATTGGTCTCCGCGTAAGAGTCAGTGCAAAGCAAACGAAAGGCAGCTATGGATCAGTTCGATAAAGTTTTAAAGCGCATTGCAAAGCCCGCGACAAAAACCAAGGGTGCGACGATAGTCATTCTAGATGTATCGGTAAACACTACAGAAGCAATTCGTGCAACACTTGAGGTTGATGGACACTCAGTGCTGTGCGCAAAATCAATTCAAGAGTATGAAGGGTTCGCGTGTAACGAGACATGCGATGTAGTATTTATTGCAACAGATTCAACAGCCCTCTCTACAGAGCTCTTGTTTGAAACAGTTTCTTTGATTGACCCAAACACAATGATAGTTGGTTATTCATCAAAACCAAACCACAAAGAGGTTGTCAAGTTTTTTCGCGAAGGCGGATCAGACTTTTTTTGCATTCCCGATGATTACAACTGCATTGCAGATCGCATAAACGCACTTTGTATTGAAAAACAAGAATCCGACTCTATAAAGAACAGCGCCGATCACGCGCTACAGCTTTGTAACAAGATGAACGAAGAGCGACACCGGGTCGAAGAAGAAAACAACACGCTAAATGATCAACTAGCGAATGCTCATTGTGATGCTCAAGAAAAAATGAAACAGGTTGCAATAGGTGCAGAGTTTCAGACCCTCGTCAGCCAAGAACTAGATGTTGAGTCGATGCTAAGGACAGCGCTGGGCTATATGTTAACTCGCATTGGCGCAACAAATGCAGCTGTATACTTGCGCGAAGGCGATGTTGATTGGGGCATTGGCGCTTACATAAACTACGATCGACAAGCAGAGCAGTTCCAATCATTGATTGATTCTATGACCTCAGTTGTATGCCCAGTAATCTCAAATGAAGAACAAATAAAGCACGTTAAGAACGGAGAAACATTTGCGAATGCAGCAGGCCTAGATCCAGTGGATTTTACAGGTAATGAAGTTGTATCAATTGGATGTTTTTTTGAAGATCGATGTATGGCGGTCATCGTGTTGTTTCGTGACGAATCTCGCATGTTTACAGAAGAGACTCTCGCTACACTTGAAACCATTCGAAGTATTTTTGGTCAACAACTCGGCACTATTTTAAAAATTCACCGAAGAGCAGAAACGGAATGGCCAAGCGAAACATATGACGATGACGACTGGTCAGTTGACAAGGCTGCTTGATAGTCTCATTTTCCAGAGACTGACACAAGCACAACATTGTCTTGTCCAATTACATCGCCAATCTGTTTTATCAATTTTGGCTCAACGACGACACGTCTTTGACTTCTTAGTGTTGTAATGTGTTGACCTGAACTTATATGTACGACAACTTCCGCCGGATTTGCGCCCTGTGCTGATTTCGCAGCACTTGCTTGCGAAAGGAGCCCAGACACTAGCTCCATTTGCCCTTTGGTCTGGCCATTTGAAGTCTCTTCGTGAAATGTGAGTTCGATACGCTTGGAAAGGTATGTTGGAGCATCTTCAATCGTGCTTACAAGATCAACGATCACTTGCAACTCGCCTCTTGAACGGTCAATCTTTCCATCAAGAAGGACGATCGCGTCCTGTTGTAAAAGGTGCGCAAAATTGCGATAGGCACCTGAAAAGGCAACACACTCAATTTTCCCAACACGGTCCTGTATTGTTAGGATTGCCATTTTTTGTCCCGCACTCCTACCCTTACGAACAACGTGAATTCGTACAGAAGTTAGAACACCCCCAATGACAATTCTTCTTCCATCTCGACCCTCTTTGAGGGATGCAACATTGTCAGAACACCAACCGTCTAACTGCGTTCTGTATTCATCTAATGGGTGACCAGAAACATGAATACCCAACACTTCTTTTTCTTGATTAAGTGTTTCTGTTTTTGACCACGGCTCAATTTCAGGCAGCGTATATTCAGGTGGAACTACCCCTTGCGTTTCTTCCCCTCCAAACAGGCCACCTTGACCACTCTCTTTATCTTTAGCCGCAGAAGCCCCAACTGCAATCGCCTTATCGAGTACCGCGAGCAACGCAGCACGTTCATCTGTACTGTGCAAAGAGTCGAACGCACCACCTTTGATAAGCGACTCGATTGTTGCACGGTTTACCGAGCGACTGCTTACTCGTGAACAGAAATCAAAGATAGATGTAAACATGCCACCATTTTTTCGTTCATTCACAATCGCAGATACCGCAGAGTTTCCAGCCCCCTTGACCGCGCCCAACCCAAACCGGATTGACCCGAGTATGTTCGTGGGTTCCTCTTGTTGTTCATACACAACAGAAAAAAGTTCATCTGAGCGGTTGATATCGGGTGACCCAACGCTTATTCCAACATGTGGTGCTGTTTCTGTATGGTCGGGGAAAACCACCCGACTGCAATCGCCGATATATGTTGCCCAATCTTCAATTTTCTTAGCACCACTCTCATAGGTGAGGACCGCGGCCATATATTGGACCGGAAAGTACGTCTTGAGATACGCAGTTTGAAACGCAATAATTGAGTATCCGGTTGAGTGGCTTTTATTAAAACCATACCCCGCGAACTTTAAAATCAAATCAAACAGGTCATCAGCAAAGGCCTTGTCCAACCCCTTATCCACTGCACCATCAATAAACTTTGGACGATTTGCGTTGATGATGCGGTGCTTCTTTTTGCCGATTGCTTTAATCAATGTATATGCATCTCGAAGAGGGATATCGCCAAGAGCATGCACAATTTGCATCACCTGCTCTTGGTAAACCATAATTCCATAGGTTTCGGCAGTAAATTGGTCAACAATTTTATGCACCTTAGGCACCGCTTCTTCGCCATTTTTTCGAAGGCAAAACGTCTCAATCAAATCCATCGGCCCGGGTCTAAATAGCGCATTCGCGGCAATCAAGTCCTCAAGTTTGGTGGGTTTCATTTTCTTAAGCAAGCGCCTCATTCCACCAGATTCAAACTGGAACACTCCCGAAGTGTCTCCTCTTCGAAACAAATCAATGACTTTTGGGTTGTTCAGCTCAATCCGATCCAGATCAAGGGGATGTGCCCCTTCATCTTTCTCCCTTCCTACCGCCCTCCATACTTCATCTTCGGATAAACATTCATATACGAGCTTTTTGCACAACTCAATTGTGGAAAGTGTTCGTAATCCCAAGAAATCCATTTTGAGTAACCCCACTTTTTCACACGTTGGACCATCCCACTGCGTTACAACATCTGAAGTACCCGTTGCTCTACATAACGGAATAATGTTGTCAAGTGGTTCTGTTGCAACAACAACACCGGCGGCGTGTACACCGACATGCCTCGCGTGATGCTCAAGTTGTTTCGCAGTATCAACGACGTTTCGGATTTCTTCGGATTCAACATACGCTGTGTGAAACTCATCATTTTTCTTCAACGAATCTTCAATAGTAATATTGAGTTCGGGAGGAATGAAGTTAGCAAGCCGCTGTCCTTCGCCAGCACTAAGACCGTGTACTCTTGCAACATCTTTAATTGCAGCTCTTGCCTTCAGCCTTCCAAACGTAATAATTTGAGCGACGTGCCCATATTTTTCACGTACGAACCGGATGACATCGCCCCTGCCATCTTGGCAAATGTCAATATCAATATCGGGATACTCTGATCTGTTTGGATCTGTGAACCGTTCAAATAGAAGACCATACTTTACAGGACAGGCATTTGATAGACCAAGAACATATCCAACCATTGTTCCCACACCTGAACCACGTGCATTCGCCGGAATTGAGTGTTGCCTTGCCCAATCTACAAAGTCCCACACAATTAAAAAATACGCACTGATGTTTTTGTCTGCAAGTATCTCTAGTTCGCGATAGAGCCTCTCTTTAATCTCATCAGTAACACCCTCATTTCCATACCGCCACACAAGACCCGCCTCACACAAACAAAGCAACGCGCTGTCACAATCTTTTTTAAGATCTTCTTCAGACGTATCAGTATCAACCTGTGAATCGTATGGATGGAGTTTAAACCGCTGGCAATGCTCTTTAAACCACTCGGTAATATCACCGTCTACGTATGGTTCAAAAGTCTTAGGCCCAGAAACCTTCACAACAGGCGTGTGACTTTTTGACAGATCAATAGAGACATCGCAGCGTTCAGCAATTCGTACACTGTTTTCAATCGCTTCTGGCACATCTTCAAACAAAGTAGCCATCTGATCAGGCGATTTCACGTACAAATCTTTTGGGTAGAGCAGACGATTTGAATCGCTCTTTTGTTTTTGCATCGATATGCAACAAAGAGTGTCGTGTGCGTCCCAATCATCTTCGGTGAGAAAGTGTGCATCGTTATCACAAACGATGGGTAAGCCGAGTTCTTCAGCCAGCTTTATCAGATAGGGATTGATTGCAAGTTGCTCTTGAACCTCGTGGCGCTGTAACTCAATATAAAACCGTGGCTCTCCATTCTCGTTTGGCGTGAACGTATCTGCATGCCACTTGGCTTCTTCAACCGCGAGGTTCCAATGTTCTTCTTCTCCACTTTCTACAAACTTACACAAATGATATGCAATAGAACTTCCAAGATGACCATTAATTGCAATGAGGCCATCCGACCAGCGAGCGAGCGTTTCCCTATCCATGCGCGGCTTATAGTAGAACCCCTCAAGATACGCATCAGTACTTAGCCTCACGAGGTTCTCCCACCCAATATTGTTTTCTGCAAGCAGTACCAAGTGAAAACCGCCATCGCGAATGCCCGTTGGCTTCCGTTCCCTTCGATCACCAACAGCGACATACGCTTCAATTCCGAGAATCGGCTTAACTTTTGCAGCCTTCGCCTTCGAATAAAATTCAAAAGCACCAAACAAATTTCCGTGGTCTGTTACGGCAACTGAATCCATGCCCAAATCTGTTACTTGAGCAAGGAGTGCGTCTATTTTGTTTCCACCATCTAAGAGCGAATATTCACTGTGTAAATGAAGGTGTACAAATCCATTTTTTCCATCAATCTCACTCAACTCGTGCATCCTTTGCAACAACTATCATACCACTCCCAAAAAATGACTATGATGATTTTTCATGGCGATGCAACAATTTCAATTTATTCCCAACAGCAGAATGTCTGCTCCCGTTAAATTTGCCTCAATTGCCTTTGGAATCGTACTTTTTCTCCCGATCCTAATACTCGTCATCATTGCAGGCGCCGTTGCAGCGGTCGTCTTTGCCCTTTTATTGATTGTAGGGCTAGTACGAAGAAAAGTACGCACACTATTTGTGGGCAAAGATGACGATGGTCGCAAAAATGTTCGAATCAAGCGAGACTAACCACTTGTTCAATCAATCCCCCAACGTTTCTCGCTGCATACACGCTTCGTAGGATATGTGGAGTTGTTTCGTGATGTTACCGACAACACCTTCTGCAATGGGCTGATCTTGCGTACCCACCTTATCTTCTTGTTGCACCGCGGCGCGGATTCCAACCACCGGCAATATTCCCCAACTCGAGTTTGTAAGAAAGATCTCATCTGCGGCAAGTACATCATCGAGTGTCATTATGATTTTACTCGTTCCAATGCCAAGTTCATCAGCCAGTTCGATCACACACGCTCGAGTAATTCCAGGTAAAACAGCTGACGGTTCATCAACCCCACCCTCTTCACCCTGTGCGATTGGTGTAAAGAGTGTGCCCTCTTTAACAATAAAAACATTACTCACACATCCACCCGTCACATGTGCGCTTGGAGTTAGCCAAAGCGATTCACCGCACTGTTGCATCGCAGCGAGTTGTAGATTTAACAGTTTAGACCAGTAGTTTAACGTTTTGTGTCCA
>CAZVAE010000031.1:8774-11653 GCA_964624985.1 uncultured Isosphaeraceae bacterium
GCTCGGCCACTCGCTAAAGAAACAAGGACACCGTTCTCATAGAACGTTTCTGGATATTCGGTTGGTGGTTGTGTTTGAATGACAATTGTGGGGTCTCCCCCACCGCTCTGCCCAGTCTGTTGCAACATATTGAGGTCGCCACCGGTGATGGTAAGACGAACCCTCGCATCTTCTTGGTTGTTTTCTTCTAATACTTGCCCAAGCGCTTCGACTAGAGGCTGAATTTGGAGTTTCTCAGTAAGCCGTAGCACCGAAGCCGAATTAGCAAGACGCTCCATGTGTTGTTCTGCTCTAAAGACAGTCCCGCGTTTTGCAATCATTGTTTCGAATAGCCCAACACCATGCTGGAAGCCCGCATCAAACACCCCTATTTTTGCATCTTTATCCTCAAACAAAGAGCCATTTATCCAGACCTTCATTGGGTGTCTACTTTTAGAAATGACCCAGGGAATACTCCCGCGATTGCAAGAGGGTCTGATTCAGAATCACAAACAACCCGAAGTCCTGCAATTGGTTGTTTGTCTACTTCTAGTAAAACAACGTGAGTAGCGCTCCCGTCTCCATAGATGACGCTATCACCATCGGTCACAATAACGACAATCTCTTTGTTCTTTTGGCTCGATGTAGTTGCCACCGTTTGAAGCGATTTAACAACAACCGGTTCTAGCACAGGGTCAATTAGAAACCGTTCAATTGAGGTTGGATCAGATACAAATCTCGGGAAAAGTTTATGTACCTCTTCTTGTATGTGGTGGACAACCTTTGCTTCTTCACGCGCAGACCACCAAGAAATAGCCGCTGCACCCACAAGAATGAGTAGAAGAAACATGTATTTACGAATTTTACTCAACGTCTTCCCCAATAACACTATGCCTTGCACCCCGTGCACGTCGAAGCAACAACTCAGGATCATCATTGCGTTCTATCAAATCAAAGTGCCATGCGATATTTGATTCTTGATCCGAAAATGTTTCCACCACGACATCGACAACAGGTAAATCCCAAACCGGAGCCTTCGCCCACCTAGAGGTCATGATGGGTTCGCTCCCCTCTTCTTCTATACGAACATCATACTCACCGTAATACGTAAAATCGAACGTTAGCGGCGTTCGACCCATCTCTCGTTCATTCACCCAAACAAGTGCTCCGCTTGGATTAGACGTAACCGTAATGGTTCGTTTGACGCAACCAAACATGGGAGCGGTTAAGAATGTAAAAAGTAGAAGAAGTCGCATAAGCAGTGGATTATACCGAAAGTGTGGTGTGAACAAAGACCCTAATCAAACTCATCCCCTTTGAATGTTGATGCAAGATAATGCTTTTTAACAAGGTCGTCATTGATGATGGTTTTGGGATCACCATCCATCAAGTTGTGACCACTATCGATAATGTATGCTCGATCACAAATATGTAGCGTTTGCTGGACCGCGTGATCCGTCACAAGAATCGCAATGCCAGAATCTGCTAACTTTCGAACTTCAGCTTGCACATCCTCAACAGTATGTGGATCTACGGCAGCAAATGGTTCATCTAACAAAATTAACTTAGGTCTTGTAATAAGCGACCTCGCAATCTCTAGCCGGCGACGCTCACCACCACTACACGTTCTTGCTAACTGAGTCCGTTTGTGTTCAAGGTGAAACTGTTCTAGAAGTGCACCACAACGCTCTCGCTGTTCTTTCTTAGAAATTGGGAGCGTCTCTAAAATGGTCAATAAGTTGTCTTCGCAGGTCATGCCACGAAAGACGCTTGGTTCTTGTGCCAAATATCCCATTCCTCTTCTAGCGTGTTGATACATAGGAAGGAAAGTCACATCCTCCCCATCAAACAGGACACGTCCATTCTCGGGCGTAATCATTCCAATCATCATGCGGAACGATGTTGTTTTACCCGCCCCATTCGGACCTAGCAGTCCAACAATCTCACCTGCATTCACCTCCAAAGAAACTTGGTCAACAACTTTACGGCCCCCATAACTCTTCACCAAATTAGTTGCAGAAAGTAATCACAAAACTATTCTTATTCAGTCTCGGTATCTGTTTCAGTGCGAACCCTTCGAGCAAGAGGTGTCCACTCTTCAGGGTAAAATCGGTGTGCAATTGCACCGATGATAAGGTGCATATCGTTATAGACATAATCATCGAGTAATATCTTCTGTCCATCACGAACAACCGCCTTGGCCGTCCATGTTGAACGTGCATTTCCCGTTTTTGCGATCCACCTAGACATATCAATGTCTTGAATCTCAGCGGATTCCCAAACACCTTCTGGTGTGGTAAGAGTACCGTTGTCATCAAGGGAGTACTTTTTCGCCCGACCCTTCATCTGGAAATATTTCCAAAGATAATAAAAGCCAAAAGGGATGCACAACATAAACACCCACTGCATTGGCCTATCAAATTTACTTGGCGGTGTTACATTGCCATAGACCGCAAACTCGCTTTCTAGCAACGCCCCAGCCTCTTTTTGCAACTCCATCCCCCCACCACCCAGCGCACCATTAAAGACCTCAAGAGAAGATTTCCATTTGGTGTCGTCACTATTTTGGTCTTGGATGAGGGATCTTAAAACGATTGAAGCATCTTCTCGCTCTTGTGACCCCAACTCGGTTGAAAGTGCGGGCTGAATCACATCAGATAAAAGTGCTGCTCTGTTTGCTTGCATTGTTGCTCTTGGAATTGCGACGACGTAATCCCAAATTCCCCACACACCGAGGACGATACACACAACAGCCATGATGACGGTTTTTACCCAAAATCGAGTTGCCAACGTTGTTTGTATTGCCACGTGTTATATCCCTTGTGCGCTATCCTACACACTTCCACTCGAGAGTGCCGAGCACCGCTCAATGGCAGCCCTATAGACCCCGATATGTGTCG
>CAZVAE010000032.1:0-11579 GCA_964624985.1 uncultured Isosphaeraceae bacterium
TAAAGAACTTGGACACCAAGGTTCTTGATGGGGACGATTGTGTTGCGTTGATGAAACAAATCACACCCGAAAAAGCCCAACAAGAGTTACAAGAAGAGGGGAGTTGCGATTTTGGTTTTGCATTTGGCACGGAAGCACGATTTCGTGTTGCAATTTTTAGGCAACGAGGAGATGTCACCCTCGTTTTGCGATTGATCCCAAATGAGTTGCTTACTTTTGAAGAGATTGGCCTGCCTACTATTCTGAAGGAACTCATCAGAAGACCGAGGGGATTGTTCATTGTGACTGGCCCAACGGGGTCAGGTAAAACGACATCGCTTGCGACGATGATTGATTACGTCAATACGAATTTAGAGAGACACATTGTCACAGCAGAAGATCCTATCGAGTACTACCACTATCATAAGAAATCCATCGTAAACCAAAGGGAAGTCGGCAATGATGTACCCAGCTTCTCGGAAGCATTGCGGCGCGTGTTGCGTGCTGATCCGGACGTTATTCTTGTTGGTGAAATGCGAGACCTAGAGACAATTGAGGCGGCAATTCAAGCCGCTGAAACAGGTCACTTAGTCTTTGCTACTCTCCATACAACTGGCGCATCAGGAACAATCAACCGAATCATTGACGCGTTTCCTACGAACCAGCAGGAACAGGTTCGAGTGCAACTTTCCACTGCCCTCATTTCAGTTCTTTCCCAAGTACTGCTACGAAGAATAGACCGAAGTGGCAGAATTGCAGCGTACGAATTCCTTGTCGTGACTCCTGCAGTGGCAAATCTTATTCGTGAAAACAAAACATTCAGGATTGACTCAGCCATTCAAACAGGCCGTAAATTTGGCATGCAACTGTTAGACGACCATCTATGGACACTCTATGAGAAGGGCATGATCGGTGCGGAAGAAATGATTGATAAGGGCCGAGATTCAAACAATCTCACCCAAAAGGTTCACAGTGCTGGCGGCAAAGTCGGCCGAAGCGAACTCGACGATCCCTCATAAAATCAAGATATAAAGCAAAGTCACTCTTGCCTTCTGCTTCTATATAGCGAATAATCTAGGTGGCAAATGCGTATAGCCGTACTGAAATGGTTGTCAGCCCTGTTTGAATCGCAAATGATGTCACTATTGCATCTCTTCTAGATTAAAGACTCATCTCCATGGATAAAACCAGCACGTCTAAGAAAAGCAAAAAAGTAGATCCTTCTCAACTTAAAGGAAGGCGTTTTGGTCGAGTCCTAACGAAACTTGGCAAGGTATCTCGTGACGATGTACATGAAGCTCTTTCTATTCAAAAAGTGAGCAAAAAGAAGGGCGGCGTGAAAAAAATAGGCGAAATCATGGTGGAGATGGATTTGATCCAAGAAAGCGACATTCTTGTTGCTCTGGCGGGTCAAGCAGGTCTAGCATGTATCGAGTTAGATAACGACTCCATTCCACAAGTTGCAATTGATACGCTTCCGGCGGAAAGCGCGACAACGTACCAGATTGTGCCAGTCGATTATGACGAATCCTCCAAAGTTCTTACAATCGCGATGAAATCACCAGACAACTATCGTGCTGTTGATGACTTGCGTTTACTCATGGGTTTTAAAGTTGAAGCAGTTGTCGCTCCTCCTGACCAGATTGATGAAATAATCAAACAACGATATGCGTCCGGCGGCCCATCCATGGCAGATGTCATGGCAGATTTGGACGACAGTGATTTCGGAGGCTTTGGCGATGAAGATTCAACTGATTTATCAAAGTTGGCATCCGCAGCATCAGATAATAAAATTGTACGACTCATTAACTTAGTACTCTTGCAAGCTATTAAGGATAAAGCGTCTGATATTCATTTTGAACCTTTTGAAGAAGAGTTCAAAATGCGTTATCGAATCGATGGAGTCCTATATGAGATGGTCCCTCCTCCAATGCACTTATCGATGCCTATTGTTTCACGTATTAAGATCATGGCTGATCTCGATATTTCTGAGCGTCGTCTTCCTCAAGATGGTCGAATTGAACTCACAGTTGCTGGCTCCCCTGTCGATTTACGGGTCTCCATTCTTCCAACAATGTTTGGTGAATCTGTCGTGATGCGTGTACTTGACCGTTCAAATGTTCAGTTGAGTATGGACAAGATTGGTCTGCGAGCATCTGATTACGAAAAAATGGCTGACATTATCAAAAGGCCAAATGGTATCGTTGTAGTGACAGGTCCGACAGGTTCAGGCAAAACGACGACCCTCTACTCTGCATTGACTGAGTTGAATGATCCTGAAACAAAAATACTAACGGCTGAAGATCCAGTTGAATATGACATCGATGGTCTTATCCAATGTCAAGTAAATACTGACCAAGATTTAACTTTTGCAAGTTTACTTCGTTCCTTCTTACGTCAAGATCCAGATGTGATTCTTGTTGGTGAAATTCGCGACTTGGAAACTGCTCAGATTGCAGTACAAGCATCACTAACTGGGCACCTGGTCTTCACTACAGTACATACGAATGATGCACCCTCGACAATTTTGAGACTTGTTGACTTAGGCGTGGAGTCTTTCCTTATTACAGCAACTGTTGAAGCTATCGTTGCGCAGCGACTTGTTCGCAGAATCTGCAATCAATGCAAGGAAGAGTATGACCCATCCGACGAAGAGTTGCTTGAGTTAAAGTTACGCCGTGAAGATGTTGAAGGTCGTACTTTTTTTAGAGGCAAGGGGTGCTCATCATGTAATAGTAGTGGTTACCGAGGACGACTTGCACTTTTTGAGATTATGGAATTTGATGATTCTTTGCGAGAACTTGTTCTTTCGCAGGCCTCCACAGCTGTCCTCCGTGTTGAAGCGCAAAAGCGTGGTATGAGAAGTCTACGCGAGAGTGGCCTGCTCTCTATCTTTGACGGCCAAACAACGATCGATGAAGTTGTTCGAGAAACAATGTTAGATGAATGATACTTAACGTAGCAAATGCTACGACGGAGCCACGTACATGCCTACTTATGTCTATGAAGCACTGAATGCAGCAGGTAAACCCGAAAAGGGTCGTATAGAAGCTGATACAAGTGATGCAGCGATTGCAGCAATTCGCCAAAATGGATTCTTCCCGACCACTGTCCGTGAAGAAAAGATTAAAGGTGGTTCTTCAAAAGCAGATAGTAAAAAAGAAGCAAAGAAGAAGAAGGCGAAAAAGAAAAAAGGTGCAATCAATATCTCTATCGGCGGGGTTAAGACTAAAATTCTCACCCAATTTACACGTCAGTTATCCACGCTTCAGGATGCTGGCTTGCCTTTATTGAGATCTTTGCAGATTCTAGAATTGCAGCAGAAGCCTGGTAAGTTGAAGACGATTCTTGGCGATGTCGTGGAAGATGTAGAATCAGGCACTAGTTTGTCTGATGCGATGAGCAAACACGGCAAAGCATTTGATCGTTTGTATTGCAAAATGGTTGCAGCAGGTGAAATCGGCGGTGTTCTAGATGTTATTTTGCAACGCCTTGCAAACTTTATGGAGAAAGCAGAGCGTTTAAAGTCACGCATTAAAGGGGCTATGATTTATCCAATCTGCGTGATTGTTGTTGCAGTTGGCATTGTGACGGGCATTATGTATTTCGTCATTCCAAAGTTTAAGGACATCTTTGATGATTTCGATGTCACGTTGCCTGGGCTCACAATGTGGCTTATTGACGCGAGCTTGTGGATTGCGGGTACGCCTGAAGAGGGGGAACAGGCAATTCCTGGTTGGCTATGGCTTGTTGCTGGCCCGTTCATCATCTTTTTCTTCTTCAAGATTGTGAGAAAAACAAAAGCTGGAAGAGCAATTATTGACATCATTCTGATGAAAATACCAGTGATAGGAAACCTTGTTGAGAAGACATCAGTTGCTCGATTTACTCGAACTTTAGGAACATTGATCGCAGCTGGCGTGCCAATTTTGGAAGCGGTCCTTATTACGCGGGACACTTCTGGTAACCACGTCTATGAAAAAGCGTTGACAGGTGTGCACGATTCAATTCGAGAAGGGGAGTCAGTTGCAGATCCACTGCGTGAAGCAAAGGTATGTGACTCAATTGTCGTCAATATGATTGAAGTTGGTGAAGAAACGGGCGACCTCGATGTGATGCTTGTGAAAATTGCTGATAACTATGATGAAGAAGTTGATGTTGATGTTACCGCACTGCTCAGTTTGCTTGAGCCAATGCTCGTCGTCGTCCTTGGTGGCATCGTCGGCACAATCGTACTTGCTCTCTTCTTGCCACTTGTGAAAATGATCGAATCGGTCTCGGATAGTGGGTGATGTTCAGATGATTCTCATCACTAGACATCACAGAGTTGGTTTTACACTTATCGAACTGCTCATCACCATTTCAATCATAATATTGCTTGTGAGTGTGCTCACAGTTGCACTAGTTTCAGCTCGGACATCCGCGCAAGTTGCTGAAACTCAATCTCGCTTAACGGCGCTTCGTTCTGCGACTGTTCGATTTAAAGAAGATATTGGATATTATCCAGCGGTACTCGACGCACAACGGTCCCTCTTGCCACTACCAAATGTTGATATTCCAACGGATTACAGAGCGGACGCGCAGGAGTGGTATTCAATTACATCCCCAGCAGAGTATCTCATTGGATATGAGGACCGTTCCTATGATGGTTTCGGCCGCTTGCCAGGAGCACCTTCAAATGGTCCCTCCTTTCCTGAAATGCCAAAATTAGGAATCCGTCACCCAGGCATGGATGGTGTTTGGAGAGCAACGCATACGTTTGCCAATCAGAGCGATGATGGAGTCGCGATGGTCTCAGACAGGAACCCATTTACAAATGGGAAGGTCTATGGCCCCTATCTAGAGGTCGAGAATGAACAAATGTTTGGTCGACTTGCCTTCGAGCCCGGCGTATCTCAACCAATGGTTGACCCAGTCACAGGTAAAACGAAGATATTCTATCCAGGAGATGCTGGGTATGACACGAACCAGCCCATGGTGATCGTCGATAGTTGGGGAACCCCAATACGTTATTACAGAACAGTCTACCCACTTCCATTTGATTTAACAAAGCCACATATGTCAATTGCGAAAACGTACCCTCCAAGTAATTCGTATGACCGTCCAACGATGAGTGATTATGTCGTACTCCGTCCTTTTGAGTTTGAAGAGGGGAAAGTCATCGATGGCTCACTTGCTGATTTCCGAGATGGAACGAGCCAGAGCACAGGTGATACCTCGACAACAATGGAATTGCAAACAGGGCAGTTTGCGTATTTTTCAGCAGGACCAGACCAGCAGAGCAACGAATATATTCGTGCTGATGTGCTCGGTCTTGATGGAAATGTTGACTTCCCAACAGATGAAACGAACGCTGACAACATTATTGAAGTAGGACCATAATGAGTAAGTTTTACAAAACAGAACGAATACGAAAAGGATTCACGCTTGTCGAAATGCTCATCGTCATTTTTATCATCGCACTCCTTGCAGCATTAACGCTTGGAATCTCGAGCAGCGTCCTGCGGAATGCAGAGAAAAATAAGACTGCTGACGTACTCAAACTGATGACGATGTCGCTTGAAGAGTGGGAACTTGAAAAAGGTCGGCCAATGTCTTTTGATGGGTACATCCCTGTCACTGACGGAATCTATGACATTCAACTTGGGGGCATTGATGGCATAGTAGCACCTACGTTCGCAGAGCAAGGTGTGACTGATAGTGACATGATGGATGCCATGCGACTACGCATGATTGCTATAGTCCAAGTTTTGCAACAATCGGAGGCAGCAAGTGGAGTGCTCGCGAAGATTGTCCCTGAGCATTTTTGTAAAACATCTGGCATTGCGCCAAATGAATTGCACACAAGTGATCTTTGTAACGTCGATGGTGAGCATGCGCCTTTAGTTGTTGATGCTTGGGGCACTCCAATAGGGGTTGTCTTTCCTGGACGAAATTATTCGGATGCCAATCAGCAAACCCAGCAAACCCAGTTTGCCCTTGATCAAAGTGGAGATCAAACAGTGCGTGATGAAGCCGAGGATGGCCTCGGCTCTTGTCTAAACGAGCGACCTTATTTTGTTTCAGCAGGACCAGATCGAAAATGGGGCTACCGTTCCCAATCGAATAGTGGAAATGCTGGACCTGGTTCTCGGCCTGCGGGCAGTGATCCTATGTGGGAAGACTGTATTGATAATGTCTACTCATACGAACCCTATATTGTGGAGACTTCAAGGTGAGTGTGGCTCTTCGAAACCAACCTAAACGAGGATTTACCCTCGTCGAATTGATTGTGGTCATTGTCATCATGGCAATTCTTGCTGGACTTAGCGCACTTGCCTACCGTAAGGTTGCTTCTGATCTTCGTATGTCGTCTGCTCAAAACACAGTCACCGCAGCACTAGATAACGCTAGGGCACAAGCCATAAAACGCAACCGATATACCATTGCAGCGTTTACGCCTCGCCTTGTAGGAGATGGCACGAAACAAGTTGTCGATGTTATTGTTGCTGAGTGGAATGGAGATTCAACAAACGCAGATACAGGTGATGGACGTATTTGGACGTATGATCGTTACGTACCGATTCGAGGGATGCAAGTTCGAACGATAGATGGGGGCATCAATGTTGGAGCACCTAGTTTCCAAAGTGGTGACGATGAAAATTGGCTTGTGCCCACGTACTTGCCCGAAATAGTGAACACACCTTCGGCAAATGCAGGCCAACTCATTGGCAGAGTTTCTGGCATTCTGTATAACCCCGAGGGGAGAGTCGTCACCAGAAATTCAATCTCGGCTTCTGACCGGTTGTGGATTGATTTCAATGGCGATGGTGAACAAACCTGGGATCCTGATCCGGACCGCAATCCGAATACAAATGATGCGTGGAACGTTGGATGGCTTACGAATCCCCCACCTGAAGTTATCGTCTTATCTGACCCAGATGTTCAAGGGATCGAGTCTCTCTATGGAGTCCTTCTGAAAGGTGCAGGTGGCGAACCATTCGTCATGCCTGTTCCTTTTCTTGCAGTCTTTGATGAGGCAGAATTCAGAGAGTTATACCCCTCTTCGCAATGGGATGATTGGTCTGACCGTGTAGCAGATTACACGAACTACATCGACACATATGTCGATCGAATACAGTTCAATCGATACAGCGGGGTGGCCCTGCGATGAAACAGTATCGCTATCTTGGTTTTTCGCTCATCGAGTTACTCATCGCTATTTTTATCTTAGGGATTGGTATTATTAGCATCGCTGCTCTCTTTCCAGCGGGCATCGCACAACAACAAAAATCGACCGACGATTTGATCGGTTCAATAGTTGCACGGAATGCGCTCACCATTATTCGTTCTAAGGTTGAGCAAGAAGATTTTGGCGACCCTCGCGATTTTGTAGGGGATGTTTGGTCCAACAATGTGTGTGGCGCGTCTTTTGGAAACAACCAAGATATAAATATCAACCCATATGAAACAATTTGTGGTGATTGGATGTGGAGACGACCTGCCCTGATTAAAGACAACGTTCCAGAAGTAGGGTTGCGAGGTGCAATTGATATTTTCGGACATCCGAATTTCACGACAACACTAGCGGAACGATGGCCTACTGGGACAAATCCACCGTATGGCTTTGCCCCACCCGGGATGCCATACAGCAAGGCAAGATATCCAGACTATGAATCCCCAAATGATAATGATGGCATAGCAGATGCGCTTGCCCCACCTGTGATTCGAATACTTGCTGGAGAACGGCAATACCCAATGTGGGAAGGCAGTGATCCAAATGAACGTCCAAAAGCCCAGTATTACTGGGATTGCATGTTCAGAAAGTATCAGGGACGAATCCTCGTTGCTATCTTTGTCTATCGTGTAATTGATCCGACTGATGACGGCCCATACACAATTGACACTGATGGGATTTTCTTCCCGAACCTGCCATATCATGCAGATTTGACTGCACTCTCAACAGGCGCATGGCCAGATGATGCTGATGTCGATGGAGTTCAACTCGACAACTCTGACAGCGATGATCCGGCATCGCCGGAGTACCAATGGCAATCACCCGGACAATGGCTCGTCGATCAAAACGGGATTATTCATCGAGTTCAACGAGGACGCCGAAGAAGCATTGATGATGAAGTTCGGCTCGCTGCGATACCAGCAAATGTCCCAGTTTTCAGAAGCATCGACAACTCACAGAACACAGGAGTCAATGCAAATTGGTGGGATAAGACAAACGACCCAAGTGGGGATAATGCATCGAGCATGGGGCATGGCACCGTAACGTATATTTGGTATATCCCGACAGAAGACACTAAGGATAGAACAATCGTTCCAGTCTACGCGACGGTGGAGGATCTATGACCCGCCAAACAGGACATCCGCGAAACGCCTTTACACTTCTTGAGCTCATGGTTGCGGTCATTGTCTTGCTCGTTGTCATGATAGCAGTGGGAAGAATTTTTACAGTGACAAGCACTGTATCAGCGACAGGTGTTGCAATTAGTGAAACATTACAGCAGGCGGTTGCCATTGAACAACAATTCCGCGAGGACGTGGCCAAGGTTTCAGATGATGGCTTTATCGCTATTCGCCATGTGGCAGTACCGAACAACATCTATCAATATATTTTGATTGATGATACGCAACCTGAAGATGCGATTATTCGGTTTGACCAACTAGCATTTATTCGTCTAGGTACAACATCGCCGGTTGGGCTTCTTTCTAGTGGTGTTGGTGATTTTGCAGGACAAACGTTTGCATCCCTTGTCTATTATGGACATGGGGTCTCATTCCCAGATTTGCAATCGTATGATCAAGGTGGAAATACGGTTGATCTAGAGGATCCCGAACTTCTCATCAGTGATTTTGCAGAAGACCAAGTCATTACGCCTTGGTATCAAGGGACAGTTGACTTCAATACTGTGCAGTACACAGGGTCTCAAGACACGATGTTTGAAGACTTGGGTATTGACGGAACAATTAATGGAACGCAAGAGTTGCCTTCGCAGTGGATGCTTTGTCGTCAATCAACTGCCCTTGGCGATGATGATCAATATAATCGAGACGCCGTTCAGAAGACAAGATTTGCAGTTAATGGGTTAAGTACCTATTCAATCTTTCCTGCTGATCCGCTATTCGATTCAGTTGACCCATTTGTCCAGCGAGCACGCGTTGATATCGCATCAACGCATCTAGGAGATCTGAAGCAATCGCTTCTGAATACATTTGATGCGCAGGGTGATGTGATGAGTAACGGGCGACCTTGGGTGCAATGGGACACATCAAGTTCACTAGATCAGCAAGAACTGATTGCCTCACTCTTGCAGTGGCCACGAATAGAAGCAATCCCCCCAAGCCCATTTCGAAATGATCAAATGCTCATGATGCATGGATTAGCACAAGGCGTCGTTTCATTCCAAATTGAATGGATGTACGAAGAGGGGGTTGGCAGTGCTGTTAGTGCCGATGGCGTTTCTCATGCAGGGTATGAGTATGCAAACAACGCATCACAACCATGGTTTGGTGCATCGTACCGCGAGATTCCTGATGACCCGACGAGTCCAATTGCATTCCAAAAGCTTCAAGATTATCACGATGATTCCATTACGACAGATGATTGGAATGCAGGGAATTATGACCCTTATATTGATACAGTTGCAGCCGAATCAGTTTGGCCTTCATTCATTGAACGTATATTTGAACAGGGTGAAGGTCCAGATGATGCATTGATTCCTGTAGTCCGTGACCCTACGCTAGGAATCAATGAGTATTGGTCAATTTTTGGTTATAACGGAACAGAGCCATTTCAAGAAGACCAAACGACGTTTCTAAATGAGGGTTTTATGAGTTTTGCATGGCGGTATACACCAAGGCCAAGTGCATTTCGCGTCACCATGCGTCTTTTAGATCGTGACAATCGTCTTGGTGTTGGTTGGACGTACCAATTTGTTGTTGATTTACCGGAGCAAATGCGATGAGTTACACCCTTCAAAGTAAAGGTTTCATACGAAGAGGGAACGCACTTATTCTCGTCGTTGGCGTTCTAGTTCTACTCGTTCTTGTTGCAACCGCATTCATCACAAGAACGCAGAGTGGCAGATTTGTTATTTCTGCGCAACGAGATGCAGCTGAGATTAATGATCAGGCGAGGTCAATTGGTAGAGCAGTCGCAGATGAAGTTGCAGTCGCACTCTTTCCACGAGAATATGTATGGACACCCGGCACGCCGCCATATAGTGCAAATGCAGGCCGTAAAGTAGCAAACGCTGATTCGCTTCGATATGGTCACGATCCTGCAGAGCCGTTTAACTTTGCGCCTTACGATGTCGTTCCTTGGACGAATCCGCCTGATTGGAATGACTCGTATGGCGATTACCGCGAACTTGAACAACTTGGGCCTACGAATCCTAAAGGAGGTCCTTCCTACGGCGATACTCGCTGGCTTCGAGATACAGAACCACAGCGTGCGGACTTACATAGTGGTTTAAATTTCGGAATTGTCCGACTGGATAACACGCCTGAAACGTTTACACATTGGAAGCATCTAACGAATTTGTCCCGGAGTGACAATTTATGGCGTATCGTCAAAGACATCAGTAATGTTGCAGGCACAGGTCTTGTGACCAATTTGGATACGCCCATTGAACAATGGCCTGTGAATCGAATTTGGAGAACAGACTCAACTCGTTTGGGACTCGGAAGCGCTGGCTACCCTGCACTCGTCGATGCAAACGGAGGAGATGATGAAGGAGGCCTGTTCCAATTTAACTTGATGCAGGATTGGATGGAACTGTACAGTTGGAATCTTGCTCAAAATGATCCATTACGTGTCCCGCAAAACTTTCTTGACTTAAGTGATCTTGATGGCGATGGTGTCCAAAATGAGATTGGTGAACGAAAGCAGGATGCGTTTGTTGAAGGTGCGGACCGATGGTACGTTGAACGCACATTAACAGATACAGATGGCGATGGTTTTACGGATGCGTTCTGGCATTTGGCACCCGTTGCGATTGGTTCTGACATGATGCAAGTTGTTGCAGTCTCTGTCACAGACAATAGTGCATTGCTCAATGCAAATGTTGCAACAAGTTTTTACCGAGATGATTATGATGCGAACAGTGATAACATCGATGATGACCAAGCAACTCATGGGCATACTCCCGCTGATTTAGCACTTGTTGGAAGCAATAGCAACGCTCAGTATAACTGGAGCGTCGGATTCTTTGACAATCTAGCGAATCGTCCTGCTGATACTAATGCTTGGATCATCTATGACCACACAAATGGGACGCCTGATGTCGATTGGAACGTATCATTTTGGAACAGTAACGATGAATCAAGTTTCTTAGACGAGCTTGGAGTCGAGCTTGGCGATAACAACCCGCCAAGTGGAATCGATGCCAATCCTATTTTTCAAGGCACTCCCACTAATGACGTTTCTTCAGCATATGGACGTCTTTGGTATTGGCAACTCGCAGGACGCGACCCTTTCAATGCAACAAATGGATTTCGACCATTCACTCTTGCAGATGAGATGGAACTGCGAAGTTTTGAAGGAAACAATAATCAATTTGTGACTTCTCGCTTTGAAGTTGCACTAAACAATCCAGACGATCAGTATT
>CAZVAE010000033.1:0-2571 GCA_964624985.1 uncultured Isosphaeraceae bacterium
GCACAGGCTGGAATCCGCCCGATCCAAGTTTGGCTGTTGGTCCTAACCATGTTGTCGTAACTGTGAACATGGCAATTGCGTTTTACGACAAGGAAGGAAACGAAGAGTTTTCTGCGAATCTAGACAGCACTGGAAATCCGGGATTCTTTGAAGAAGTTGGCGGGGGGAATTTTACCTTCGATCCAAAATGTTTTTATGACCCACACACGCAACGTTTTGTTGTGCTCGCATTAGAACAGTATGGTGATGGAGAAAATGGCGAATCTTGGATTACGATTGCTGTAAGCGATGACAGTAACCCGAATGGCGTGTGGTACAAATATCGTACGTGGTCTGTTATCACCAACGAAGAAAATGGAAACACCTATTGGGTTGATTATCCCGGGTTTGGCTTTGATGAGGAATGCTGGTACGTTACAGGAAATTTGTTTGGGTTAAACAATGGTGGTTGGGGTGGTGTTCTATATCGAGTTTTTGATAAAACGCCGATGTTAAAAGGCGAAGAGGTTCTTGTTGCAGATGTGCGAAAATCAGGTCATGCAAGCATGCAAGGTGCACAACAATATGGTGACTCCCCTGCTGCTTTTTTTGTGGGGCGACGTAACAACACTGAGTTGCGAATTGCATCGATTAACAATCCATCGAACCCCACAGTCTCAAGTGATATTGTGGCTGTCCCAAGTAACGGAACACCTTCTGGAGTAAACAACCCCGGGGGTAACATCAGCGCTCTTGATGGTCGAATGATGAATGCACAAGTCCGAGATGGGGTGTTGTGGGCGACCCATGGCATCCTTGGTAACGATGTTGATGCGGTTGGACGTTGGTACCAAATGAGTTTGGCGAACTGGCCCTCAAGCGATCCTACACTTGTACAAAGTGGTGACGTTACTATTTCTGGATTACCTGATGGGCTATCGAGTTTCTTTCCAGCGATTGCTCCAAATAAACGAGGCGAAATGGTCTTGATTGTCGGTGCTGCGAATGATTCGACAAACCCATCAATCCAATTACTTGGTCGAAAAGCAAATGATGCTGTTGGTGCGCTTGGCACACAAACCCTCGTTGCTTCTAGTACGACTGGAGCTGATGGGCGGTGGGGTGATTATTTTGATATCACGGTCGATCCCAACAATGACATTCGGTTCTGGTATGTCGGTGAAGTACAACATAATTCCGGTTGGCAAACTACTGTTGGAAGCGCGGTCATTACGTGCATTGAGGACGTTAATGCAGATGGTGCTGTGAATATCACAGACCTGCTTGAACTCATTAGCGTCTGGGGAACTTCTGGGGATGGTGCGGAAATTGCGGCCCCCTTTGACAGTGTGGACATCTCGGATATTCTTGCGATGGTTGGTGCAATGGGAAATTGTCCGTAATTCTCACTCTATACGGTTAAGAGTGCCGATATTTCGGCATTGAACCACTTTTTGGAGTTCCAGTTGTGAGAAATATAATGTTGAAACTAATTTGTGCCGGTACGAGTTTGTTGGTCGTTCTACACCCTGCGTTTGCAGAATCCATCAATGTTGCTGCTGCAACATCGCTCACATTCAGCAGTGATGGACCAAGACTCAATGATAGCTCAAACTCCCAAAACCAACCAGGTGCAATCGCTAATCCGCAAGACCGAATCACATTAGATGACACTGGAAAGAGTGGGTGGTACATCGCCCCTAATTTGGGCTTGAACCTCATTAGTGAATTCAATGACAACAACCTTCAAATTTCATACAAAGATGGTTTTGCATATGGCGCATCGATTGGAAAAGAAGTGAATCCTGGCTTCCGTCTCCAACTTGATGTTGGGCACATGAAAAATGATTTGGATAGAGTCTTTGTGAGACTCGCTGGTGGAGTCAATGTCCCTGTCACGGACGCAAAAATTACGCAGACCCCAATCATTATGAATGCAATTTGGGAGCCGAGGGGGCACGGTCGACTCCTCCCATCGCTTGGGCTGGGTATAGGTGCAATTAAGGGAGACTACGCTGTTGCTGATTTACCTGTTGCGTTTGAAGATTTGCTTGAAATAGGGTGGGCGTTTGCACTGCAAGTTAAAGTTGGATTGACGTACGAGTTATCTCATTCGAGTAGCATGAATATCGGCTATCAATTTTTACACGCACACTACGAATCTGATTTGGACATCAATAACAACCTCATCACCTTTGGCTTTACTTTTCAATTTTAAAAGGACTGGAATATGAAATTCTGCATCGCATTGTTTGTTTGTTGTGCCAGCTTTAGTGAATCGTATGCAAATGACGCCTCTGTGCATAACACGTCACTCTCCTTCATGGGTGAAGAGCGAATTGCACTTGATGAAAGTGCTGGGAATGGGTGGTACTTTACGCCACATGTTGGGTTGAACCTCATTACAAATACAGCAACCGAGGGATTCACCATTAAGTTTGACAAAGGACTCTCTTTTGGCGGTGGGTTTGGTATTGAACTTGAACAAGGAATGGCCTTTCAGTTTGATTTTGGGTATATCCGGAACGATGTCGATGAACTAGTCAACGACTCGACAAACGTCACTTCGGCTCCTGATATTGAGTTTACACA
>CAZVAE010000033.1:2581-11566 GCA_964624985.1 uncultured Isosphaeraceae bacterium
CCGTTGATCTGCAATTTGATCTGGACACCGGATAACCAGCCAGATATAAAACCCTATGCCGGCTTGGGCTTAGGAATTATTCGTGGCAAGTACGAATCAAATGCGTTTATCAGTAGTGATGATGAGTGGTCATTGGCTGGCCGCGTACAACTGGGTGTGCAGATTGATCTTTCAACAACAAGTAACGTCTCTATTGGCTACCAGTTCACACTAGCTCAATACGACGATAACATCGACAATCACACCGTTGGGCTGGGCTTTCAATTCAGGTATTAGGCCGATTGGGCTTGGCAGCCCCATGATTCGCAGGTAGCATGCTCGTAACGTAGGAGTTGCGACCGCATGGATTGGCGTAAGCGATGGTTAGCGTTTCGGGGAAGACTGTTCATCATCGTAGGTGTCACAGCAATTCTGACTGCCATGTTCTTAGCTGACAAAATTCCAAGTGGATTTGCGCCAATTGTGCTTGTATTTGGGGTTGGGTTTATCGTGCTGGCAATTCCCTCGAGAGTATGGCGGAATGTGCCCGCTTGGTTTCACAAAGATGATTCCTGGTTGTAGGTTCTTTGTTGCGAGAGAACGCAACGTGTCGAACCCTACTTATCCTTCTTCCCACCGTCAAACAAATCACCTAGACCGCCCAGTACGTCGTCAACGCCCTTTCCTACTGAATCAGCCACGCCCTGAATCGCGTTCCCTAAACCGAGTTCTTTAAACACGGGCAGTTGGTCAATCAGACCTGTCACATGGGAAAATGCGAGTTTTGAGAATCCCTGAACAGGGTTTTCGGCAAGGTGATTCATAATAGCGTGCGTCACTGCGCTGGTGATTGCTTCAGTCGCAACCTCTGCATCACCATCTGAACCAATATTGTGCATGACGATTTCTTTGATGTGGGCAGTGACTGGCCCAGATTGGATCACGGTAAACTCGCCGCTTGCAATTACGGTGATATCACTAATTGTAAGCGTTTCAATGTTAAATGGTGGTTCTGGGTGGCTCCCTTCTGGGGTTTCATCTTTTGAGACGTTGTTCACTATTGTCTCGATGTTTGATTCGCCAGATGTTTGTTGAAGATGAAGGACAACTCCTGAAACCGTTGCGGTTGGAATTACTACTTCCTTATCGAACATTTGAAGTGCACTAAACTCTATATGGGCCTCTTTGATGGTCAAGAGGTTTGGTGTTTGGTCAGATGCGTATGGTTTTGGGTTACCAATCGCAACGCCTTTGATGTTTGAATCTTTTCCAAAAAATCCAACATGAACACTATCTACTTTCACTGGAACTCCAAGACCTTCGGAGCCTTTCGATTGAATCACTGATTGGGCAATCCCGTCGAGAACAAAAATGCCAACAACACAGAGGCCGATGAGTAGGATGATGACAGCAAGTACGCTGTTGAGTATTTTTTGTTTCATAGTGGCATAGTAAACGTATCTCTGTGGCGTGTCAGTAGTTGTGTATGAATAACCAAAATTCGGACGTTTGTTCTCGTTTCGACATCTCTATCACACTGGCGTATGATGCGACAATGATACGACCCTACTGCTCTCAAGATAAGGATCAATGCCTTCGGATACTTCGAGAGGTTGGATGGATGGAGGGGAAGGAGAGTGACGGCGAAGCGTTCGATGGCTATATCAGCGACACAAACTCTTTTGTAACAGAACTTGATGGTGGGGCTGAGGTATTAGCACTGACAAGAGAAGGGAATGTCCAATATCAAGATTGCAACCTCCCCGCCTCTTTTGTCACTGGTGTGCTTACGAGCCGTGTATCTCGGATGCAAGGGCACGCATTGCGTACAACGGCACATGCACTCGCCCAAAATGCAATTAACGGAGCTGCGGTTTCATTTCTTGGAATATTTGACCAGGGATACTACGACAAACTTGGATATGGAACGTTGAACTACTCACGTCATACCACTATTGACCCTGCAACATTAAACGTCCCGAAGTTATCAAGAAAGCCAAAACGGTATACGAAAGTTGATGCAGAAATTTTGCACAACTGTAGGTTAAATCGAAGGCGGTTTCATGGAAGTTGTAATTTGTATGGGGTTGGAGTGACGGGATGTGAACTTGTCTGGGTTGAAAATGGCTTCGGGCTTGGATTTGAAGAGCAGAGCGAACTTACCCACTGTATGTGGGTTTCGAGCAAGGGGGTGCATGGGCCATACCAGTGTCGGTGGATGGCTTATCAGAGTCCTGAACAACTTGTCGAGTTACTCTCCGTATTGAAATCGCTCTCTGACCAAATCCACGGCGTTCTCATTGATGATCCTCCGGGGTTCCAACTTCAAGATTTTTTGATTCGTCCATTTGCGAATGAACGCATTCGAAGAGGTGGCACATTTGATGCTGCGACAAGGAGTAGTGCGTGGATGCAGTGCCGCATTCTGGACGTCGAACAGTGTGTTGGTGCGATGACGTGCCAAGGCGACCCTGTTTCCTTCAACCTCGTGCTAAGTGATCCGATAGAGGCACATCTGCTCGAAGATTCAGCGTGGAGGGGTGTTGCTGGCTCTTGGGTGATTCAACTTGGAGCAACTTCCTCGGCAATTGTTGGTGAAGATTCTGCATTGCCAACGTTGTCTTGTTCAGTCAATGATTTGTCGAGGTTGTGGTTTGGAGTTGCATCAGCCGAATCACTTGTGACCGTAGGGCAACTAAGCGCAGAGCAGGGGTTGATCGGTGCGATTGATTCAGCCCTTCATCTTCCTTCGCCGAACATTGATTGGTGCTTCTAATTTTGGGGGACTGTCGCCAGCGCACAAAACGAGAAGAAAAAGGCGATGATTGCGTGAGTGATCATTGCTTTTGTACTTCGAGTAAGTGGGCTTGGAGGGACTCGATCTTTGGCTCGCGTCGAGCAGGCCAATGACGAAAGGTCCTCGTTCAGATGCCGCATCTGAACGCATGGATGCGAGGAGTCTGCGACGAGCAGACACACCATGCACACAAGACGAGAAGAAAAAAGCGATGATTGCGTGAGTGATCATTGCTTTTGTACTTCGAGTAAGTGGGCTTGGAGGGACTCGAACCCTCACGAGGTATTACCCTCGGGGGATTTTAAGTCCCCTGCGTCTGCCAATTCCGCCACAAGCCCAAACGCGAGTCGGGTAGTTTACTAGAAAGTCGGTGTACTCGTCTCTATTCGGTGAGGCGCAGTCTTAGTGCCCATGGCAACCGCAACCGCCTCCACAACACCCTCCCGAGCCTCTTTGCTCCCCCTTTTTAGGCAAAAGCGAAATGGTGGAAAGTTTCCGAATCACCCGCGTTTCCTTTGGTGTGACTCCAGGTTCAATGTCTGCAGATTGACATAATTCACCCCACGTTTCAATCGAATCATCCATACCGTGAATAACATCAACCGTTTGATTATTTTCTTCACAGTAGTATTCGTATGTTGGCATCTGTACATTCTAATGTCATACATGCTGTAGACTAGGGGTATGAGATACCTTCCTTACATCCTTAGTATTTTGTTAACGGGCTTGTTTCTATGGTTTTCAATTTGGCTTTCTCCTTGGCATTACATCGGTGTTGTCCTTTGTGGAGCGGGAGCCCTGCTCGGGACGTATGACCTCATCCAAACAAAACACTCCCTCCTTCGAAATTATCCACTACAAGCACACCTTCGGTTTGTTGCAGAAGAACTTCGACCCGAACTCATGCAATACTTTGTTGAAAGAGATACCGAAGGACGACCATACGACAGAAATCACCGAAGCATCGTGTACCAACGATCTAAAAACGCCATTGATGAGAAGCCCTTCGGCACACAACTCGATGTATACACAGACGAGTATGAATGGCTCTTGCAATCGATTGCTCCAAAACCAAAAAGTAAAGATCAGTTTCGAGTTAATGTCGGTGGGAGTGAATGTAAGAAGCCATATTCTGCATCGGTGTTAAACATTTCTGCGATGAGTTTTGGAGCGTTGGGCAAAAACGCAATCATGTCCCTGAACAGGGGCGCAAAACTTGGGAACTTTTACCATGATACTGGCGAAGGGGGATGTAGTAAGTATCACCAAAAAGAGGGTGGTGATTTAGTCTGGGAAATCGGAAGCGGTTATTTTGGATGCCGCAATGATGATGGTACGTTCAATGAGGACAAGTTTAAAGATACCTCGCAAATTGAAAATATCAAGATGGTTGAAATCAAAGTCTCACAAGGTGCAAAGGCGGGACATGGTGGAGTACTCCCAGGACCAAAGGTATCAAAAGAAATCGCAGAGGCAAGAGGTGTTCCTGAAGGTGTAGACTGTATTTCACCCGCATTCCATACGGCATTTTCAACTCCAAAAGGGTTGCTTGAATTTACAGCAAAACTCCGGGACCTGTCTGGCGGAAAGCCTGCTGGATTTAAATTGTGCATTGGACGACGCCTTGAATTCATGGGCATCTGCAAAGCAATGGTTGAAACAAACATCTACCCGGACTTTATTGTGGTTGATGGTGGTGAAGGCGGCACGGGTGCGGGGCCTATTGAATTTGTGGATCATATGGGTACGCCGTTGATTGATGGGTTGATTTTTGCCCAAAATGTATTAGTTGGAAGTGGCGTTAGAGATAAAATTCGTCTCGCAGCATCAGCAAAAATAACAAGTGCGTTTGAAATAGCGCGTGTCATGGCACTGGGTGCAGATTGGTGTAATGCCGCGCGTGCGTTTATGTTTTCGATTGGCTGTATTCAAGCCCTTCGCTGCCAAACAAACACATGTCCTGCGGGGGTCGCAACACAAAATAGTCGGAGACAAAGGGGCTTGGTCGTCACGGATAAATCTGAGAGAGTCTATAACTTCCATCGAAACACAATGGATGATTTGGCGCAGGTTGTCGCAGCATGTGGTCTTGAGCACCCAAGCGAACTTTCCCCTGAGCTATTGTGCCACCGCACAAACTCGCTACACCATAAAAAATATAGCGAATTATTCGAGTGGTGCACACCGAATATGTTCAGCGAGGAAAAAAGTGATTGTAGTTATATCAAAGATTGGAATTTGGCCTCTTCAGAATCTTTTTGTTAGAAGATAGTGCCAAGCAAGAGATAGAAAACGATTGCTAGTATTGCTCCTGCGGGGATTGTAATTATCCAACTCATTGCAATATCACGTACCGTTGATAGGTTTAATGCACCAATACCACGCGCGAGGCCAACTCCTAACACGGCCCCAACGAGCGTGTGTGTCGTTGAGATTGGAAGTGCAAGCTTCGAAGCAATGACAATAGTCGTTGCAGCACCAAATTCTGCACAAAAGCCTCGAGATGGTGTAAGTTCGGTGATTTTTCTTCCAACTGTTTCCATCACCCTCCAGCCATACGTAGCCAGACCAATAACAATCCCTACTCCACCAAGGAGAAGCGCCCACATCGGCACCACTGATTTTGCTGCGACTGCGCCCTGCTCAATTGTTTGTACTGCTGCAGAAAGGGGGCCAATTGCGTTTGCAACATCATTTGATCCATGAGCAAAGGCAACGAAGCAGGCTGTTAAAATTTGTAAGAAGATAAAGATGCGTTCAACTTGTCTATATTGATTGTTCTCTGAACCCAAGTTTGCTCTTTTTGTTGATGTGTCAGTAAGTGCTCTTGTCTCCTTAATCATCGCATCGATAGAATTTTGTTCTTCGGAATGTGCAGATCTTCTTGCACGGTTAAGATGTTTAAGGGCTTTCTGCATAGCCTTTGCTGTATATAGCTCCCTTGCTTGCCGCTGATCTTCAAGCGTTTCGTCGGTTTTATACCTACGTAAAAGGAGAACGGAAACGAAAGACCCCAATAAGCCCACACCACATGCAACCAATATTGCGTTTGGGAATGAAAGGTCGAGTTTTAAATTCTTCAGCCCCTTGAACACCGTAACGAGAGTCATAATGCCAAGAACAACAAACACCATATATGGAGTGAATTTTCGCACTGCTTTGATTGGATCTGCTCTATAAAATACCCTGTGGAGGACAATTTGGAAAATTATAAAACTGATAGCTCCACTCATAACTGGTGACACCACCCAACTCGCAGCGATTTTGGTTACTCCACCCCATTCAACTGCGGATATCCCGCCATAGACAATTCCAAAACCGACAATCGCCCCAACAATCGAATGAGTTGTGGAAACTGGCCAACCAAAATATGAAGCGATTTGTAGCCATAATCCCGCTGCCAAGAGTGCAGAAAGCATTCCTATAACGAATAACTTAGAACTCGAAGTAGCCTTTGTTGTTGTTTTTACAAACTCTTCTTTCAGGTTTAATCTGGTAAGGTTTGTTTTTTCTGAAATCAATTTGCCTTCATTGTCAAATATAGAAACAGAAGCGGGAAATGCGTGAACGTTTTCAATCCAATCCGTGTTGACAATTGTTTGTGAATTTTCTGCTGATTCTTCTTTTTGTGATACCTCGATTGTGTGAACAGTTTTTCCATTACTATTCGAAACAACAATCGATGAGGGCGAGAACATTGCAGGATCAACAATTCCTTTTCGGACTGTGCTCGAAACATCCGAGCCAGCCAAAAAAGCGCCTGAAAATTCAAGAATGGCAGCTAGGATGACTGCTCGCTTGAACGTTAATGCGCCAGAACCAACGCTCGTGCCCATCGCATTCGCGACATCATTTGCGCCAATGTTCCAAGCCATATAAAAGCCAAATACAAGGGCTAAAATAATAAGTGCTGTTGCGTATTCCATCGAGTTCTCGTGTGTTTGTTATTTTAAAGTAAGTAACATCCGTACTCTATTTGCAAGTTTTTCAGAGTAGTTACTGATTCCTGCAATCTCGTGTAACAGCCGTTGCCAGACAAAAAAATCACCTACAGACAAATCGTTCTCGTGATCAAGCACCGCTTTCATTAACTTCCGTTGCATGATGTCGCATTCGTGTTCTGCTTCAGCGACATTTTGAATCATGCCATCCACTCTGTTTGCCTCTGCACCGCCGAACCCCGACTCAATGAGCACATCAATCTCACGAATGACCTCCTTCACCTTGTGAAATGCGAGGAGATTTCCTTCGATATATTCCTTAAGGGGCTCGGAAAGTGCATTAATAATTTTTACTGGTCGTATGCTCATCAACACCGCGATGTCTTCGCCTTGGTCTGCAATTGAATCTTGTAAACTTAATATTTCTAGAAGTTGCCCTCGGTCGATTGCCATGAACAGGCCGCGAGGCAGGTTGTTCCTGATGTCGTTTTTAACTAAGTCTGCTTTGTGTTCCAGTTTTGATATTGCTCTCGCTGCTTCGCCAATGTCAAACTCTTCTCCTGTACGGATTCGTTCTAGAAGTGAAACAGCTGCCTCAACACAGTCGGAAATTTTATCGAGATGCAGTTGCAGTGGAACAAATGGTGATTTACCAAAAAGTTTAGCCATTGCGTTTACGGCCATGTGTGTTTCTCCTAGCTCGTGTTGTTTGCGATTTGCAAGTAATTTTAGAATAAAAGTTGTAACTGAGTTCTTAAGAGCATTTGCCCATCACCATTCTGAACATCGGCTCGCCATCCGTTACCTGTACCTGTCCAGTCCGCAGACCCATTTCCGGTTCCGGCAGTTGCTGCCCCGTCAGCCAATGAATCGTCGGCCCACGCAATATCTGTTGTCCATTTAAGGTTGTTGCTTCCTGCAATTGGCCAATAATTTAGACCTAGGCGGATTGCTGACATTTCGTTCGAACCCGATGCAAAGGTTGCGCTATCAATTTCACCCGCTTGATATTGTGCAAACAATTCATAATTATTGTTTAGCATCACACCACCTTGAATAAGCCAACCAGAAGAATCTTGGGTGAGGGCTGTTGTTGTATCCTCTCCGGAAGTTTCAACAATATACCCAAAGAGATTCCAACCATCGCCACGCCATGTTGCATCGATTGTCCAGCCATTGCTTCTGTCTGCGTTTGCGTTCCCGTATTCAAAGCCCCCTGTTGTATCGGTACTGTAGTCTTGAAATCCGAAACCAATCAACAAGCCCTCTTCTGCTCCAACTTTTGAGGTGAGATATGAAAAGTCCCTCCAGCTAGCTTCCCCAAACTTGAGTTCCGCTCTTGCAACCCACGCGTTCGTTGTGGGGCTAAGAGCTGCGGTGTTTGCAGAGTTTGGGCCATCCAGATATTGAACGAACACGTTCAATTCTTCATTATTCCAGCCGGCTGAAACACCTTGAGTCCACCCATATGTAAATGCGTTGTGCACCATCGAACTGTTTACGGCAAGTTGCTTGGTCGATGAGATCATGTTTTCCCGCAAAAACCAACCTTTGATCTGTCCGACTCGGATCCATAGGTTGTTCTCAAATGTTTTGGCAATCCAAGCATCCTCGGTATTTGAACCACCCGCCCGCCCCCATGTCGCTGAAATTTTATACGTCCAAGTTGGATCAAGAACGTGCCCTGAAATCGATAGTTTTGTTCGTCGAAGTTCAGTGCCGTGTTCTGGGGTTTGATTCTCTGCGTTGTTATAGAGCCAGCGTGCTTGAAGGAGCCCATTAAACTTAACTTCCCAATTCCCGTCAAGGGATCGTAAATATGCCCCCCCGTCATACCCAGCAAGCACACCGGATCCTTGCATCTTTGCTCTTGAGTCAGCGTCCGCAAGAACTTCGTTGACAAGTGAGCGAATTTCGCCTGCCCTCTTTTGGTTCAACCACGTTTCATTTTTTTGATTTTTGAGTTCCGAAACATCTTCTCGAAGTTCGTGAACCAGATTTTGTAGGTCCTGGATTTGCTCTTCCTGACCAGGATTTGCTACCGCCATTAATATCAATACGCCTATTGATACACTCATTGTTTTTCTCCTAATGTTTTCTTAAATCGCGAGAAGAGTATCATCTTTTGCTCGTTCGTGTTGTCAAACAGAGCCTAAACAAATAAAGATTTGAATTGTGTTGCGATGCCTGCAAATGGCAAGTATCCTGCCCTTTCTACGGCCGAGTACCCAAGTGGACTAAGGGAACGGATTGCAAATCCGTGATTCG
>CAZVAE010000034.1:0-7762 GCA_964624985.1 uncultured Isosphaeraceae bacterium
TGACCACAAGAGAATGGCGCACTTGCAACACATACTCCTGTTGCTAGGACAAACTCTCGTCTGCTCATGTTCTTTGGGTTATAACTCTCTTTATCGTTCATCGTAAATGGTAATGTGTGATGTCTCTATTTTGCCAATTGTTGCTAAAACGAGTACGCCAAACACCATTGTATGGTTTGTTTTTGTCGTGGTTACAATTATTTATGTTTTGTGCGCATTGATGCACGAACTCTGGATGCGTCCACAGTTTTTCTTCACTACACGTGTTGGTGTGGTGTGTTAATCGATATTCCGAAGTTCAAGACCGTGCTCTTTGAGTTTTTCGCCGATTTCAATCAGGCTCGTTGTCCCAAAGTTCTTAATTCCCATAAGCTCGGCTTCTGTTCGAATTGCAAGTTCTCCAAGAGTTTGGATATTGAGTGCTTGCAAAGCTTTTCGAGCGCGGACCGTTAGATTCAATGTTGAAACGGGTTGCTTTAGAATCTGCTCTGGAGCATGGTTTAAAAGTTCTTCGTATCGGTCTTGATGGACTCGGCTCACTTGACCGCTTTCGGCCCCTTGCCCCAATCGCAAGCTGCGAGCTGTAAGCATATGTTTGATTTCAACAAGTGAAGTTTCACCAAAGTTTTTGTAACTAAGAAGTTCGTTTTCAGAAACTTTTAACAAATCGCCAAGTGTTCTGATTTCCATTTTTTTCAAGCAATTTCTTGCACGCACAGAAAGTTCAAAATCTGTAACAGGCGTATTCATCATTGCCGCGTTTTTCGCAGCATCTCGAGCAACTTCTTCGTCATAGTACATATCCGTAGAGGATTGAACGTCGACAATGTAAAGTTTGGCTCGCTTGTGGTTTGGGTCTGTGTCTAAAACTTGTCGTAGACATTTTTCTGCAGCATTCAGGTTGCCCCTATCTTCATAAATCACAGATAGGTTTATAAGTGCATTGATGTGCGGGAGCTCTGCGCTTGCAAGTTCTTCATAGAGTTCCACGGCTTCTGACTCTTCGCCAACTAAATCAAGTAAGTACGCGAGTTTAAACTTGTGGTTTTGTTCGGTTCCACATGCAACGGCTTGTCGCAGTTCTTCAATTGCACCGATTCGGTTACCTTGTTGTTCCAGCTCGAGCGCAGTTTCATAATGATTCTGTGCTTGTGCGGGGTTTCCGCCACCTATTACTGTTTCGAGTCCTATTTGTTCTTCTGTGTTCACTATTAGATTCTCCATCTCTTTTTAAAATATGTGACCCTAGATTGTACTAAACCTCACTAGTTATTGCAAAACCACTACGAATCGTCCGATGGCGGATCAACAAAATCGGCGACTGCAACATCTGCTTCAGGAGATGGGGGTCCAATTGTTAGGGGTGCAGCGCGACCCGCCTCAATCCGCGCCTCATTCCCCAGAAGGTCAATTGAACGCCATTTACCACGTTCAAACCGTATTGCCATTGTAATTCCAATGATGATGACGTAGGTGGCTGCTGCAACCCATGGACCGATAGAGCCGGTATTTGGAAAATATTCCACTGCAACCCATCCTCCACCAACAATAAACACCCAACTAAATATCGCTGTAACTACGCCAGGCCAGACAGTGTCGCCCGCACCACGCAGGGCGCCCGTATACACGATTCCCAGTGCATCTATCGTTTGGATGAGGGCAACCAGAATAAGCATTTGCGAACCAAGTCGAACAATCTCTTCTTGTTCTTGTGGTGAATAGCTTGAACCATTGACAAAATACTCCATGAGTTCTGTTCTAAAGATGACAAAAATAATGGCACAAAACGTCATGTACACAAGCGCAATACCAACGCCGACTCTCGCTCTTGACGCTGCAACGTCTGGTTGGTTTGCTCCTATATATTTCCCAACAATTGAATTAATCGCAACATTTATTCCAATTGCGGGCATAAAACTAAGATGCAGATATCCGAGTGCAATCCAACCCGCTGCCATTGCATTCGTTCCATACTTACCAACAAAGACAGTCATAAAAAGCGCCCAACATATAATCTCGTTTCCCCACTGTATTGATCCGGGCCAACCCAATCTAAAGATCGACTTCATAATGTCAAGTCTTGGTTTCCAAGGAGCTCGGGTGGAATATGCGTTGTTAAACTTTGGGGCAAGAAAGATGGCGAGTGGAATGATCATCTCCATGAACATTCCGATTACCGTTGCGATTGCTGCTCCCTTTAGACCGAGCGCCGGCGTCCCAGGTATACCGGGTAACAAACCTGGAATGCCCGATTCACCAAAGATGAGCACATAGTTTGCGATGACATTCACGATGTTCGCAATAATTGTTGAGACGGTAATAATTTTGGGCATGTGCATCCCAAAGAAAAATTGTGAGAACCCCCTGCCAAGAAGCAGAAACACACTTCCAATGAGAGTGTACGTTGCGTACTCTGTTTCCAGTGCAACAAGTCGAACTTCTTCTGGCGAAGAATGAATAAACTTAAAAATGTAGGGAACAATAAATATAAATGGAACGATGATGAAACACCATGCAATTACAGCCATCCATCCCGCTGCCCACGGATATCTTGGACCCTGTTCTGGTGTACCTGCACCAAGGTGCTGACTAACGAATGTGTTTACAACAGTAACCACACCCATAATCGTTGCGATTAACGCAAACGACCACGTTCCTGCATTTCCCTGTGCCGCAATTTCTGTTGGACCAACTTGGCTGACCATCAGTTTATCAACGAATTGCATAATCGTAAAACTTGTCATGGTAATAATCGTTGGCCACGCCAACGACCACACCTCTTTAATTGCAAATCGGAGTGTCCCGTTCAATTCCTCACCAGTTTGTTGAGCCCTATCGATAGACATCTTTTATTTTTCTTCGACTGGTGGTTCTTGTACGTTCCACCGACCTCTTTTAACAAAGGTGGTGTCGCCTCTATCAGCACGAATGATTTGACTCAGTGTCTCTTCTTGAAGGTGTAGTGGGTTGCCTTGCCAGCGGACAACTCCATCTCGGCTAACGATTAATGTAAGAGGTATGGCGGAACATGAAATTGAGTTTTTCATTTTGGCTTTTGTATCGATGGCCACTCCATAGTGCATTTTGGTTTTCTCCATGAAACCCTGCACCTTCTGAGCACTTTCGTTTGACACGCCTACGACCGCTAAATCGTCTTTGTATTGTTCCGCATACTCGTTAAGGTGTGGTATTGAGCGCTTGCACGGGACGCACCATGTTGCCCAAAACTCAATCATCTGAACCCTATCTTCAGTATCTACTGGCTCTGAAAGCCACTCTTCAACGTAAAATTGTGGAGCTTGTTTTCCTTGTCTATTTTCCGCTCTTCCAAAGTTGTCGCTATATGTTGGAAATAAAACAGGAAGTTCTTGCTCTTCTTGTTTTGGCTCAAATCGCTGAACCTCTACATCAGCAGATTCAGATTCATCAAGGAGTGAATCCACTGCCTTCATCAGTCCCCTAATTCCAAGACCAACGTGTCGCACAGCACCGTTGCGATCAATAACAATATTTGTTGGATCGACGTAGAAACCTATCTTGTTGCAAAACTCGCCCGAAGAATCCAGAATCGTTGGAACTTCAATTTTGTGTTTCGTCTGATATTTTTCGATTGAACGAATGTCTTTGGGTGTATGAACCATGAGTATGGCGACATCTTCTGGATTAGATGTGCGTGCGATTGCTTTTGTTATCGCACCAACAAGTTGTCTAGATCGTGCATCTGAATTGGACCACGATTGCATAACAACAACCTTACCTTTTAAATCATCCCACGTTGGCGGTGTGCCACCCGTTGGCATAATCCAGATTGCATCTTTCGGAATCTCTGGTGGTGAGAATGTGATGAGTTCCTCAAGCGCCCCCCTGTCTACCGAGTCGAGTTGACTGTCTTTCCACTCTGTTGGTGTGTGGGTATAAAGGCATACCACCATGAGGGTTGATGTCATTAAAATCACTGTAGTTGTCCTCTGTGTTTGTTAAATGGCGCAGATTACCAGTTTCCAATAACTTGTAGCAGGTCTGCAACATTAATCGTGCCATCTGGAACAATGTCGGCGGCACAGACCCCGTCGCAAGGCCCCCAAAGCGATACCACTTCAAGTACATCTGTGACATTGACATAACCATCGCAATTCACATCTCCTGACACACCATCGCTTGTTGTAGTCATCAGTTGTACATCGTCGATGTTCCAGCCCGAATATCTCCATCCTCCATCAGTCTCTCCCATAACCCATCGAATCTCAACTGTATCAGCATCGTTAGTAAACTCAGAAAGGTCATAGATCATATTTTGCCACTGATTATCTTCAATGGTCGATTGATTTGACCAAATGGTTGACCAACCAGACGATGCATTTGTTCGGATGGCTATTGACGCGTGATCATATGCGGGCTGCTCAACATTTAGATAACGGGAAAATTGGAGTTGTACGTTCTCATACTCAGAAATGTTGATTGGATTTGTGGTGAGATATTTCTCATCTAAGTTGTTTGCATAATCCCCTTGCAAGTTGTAACCAAAGACATGTTGTCCTGTCGCTCCGCTTGTTGGATCTGGGTTTCCATATTCACCACCACCGCCAACTGGAATCCCCCAAGCCCATTGACCTGTTGTAGACCAATTTGGATTTTCGTTCATATCAAACATGTGTAGATCTGTTGCAACACCAATCTTTAGTGTTTCTTCGGCTTCCGGATACCGAAACGTTTCCCCGGCATCTGTCTCTACACTAAACCAATACTCGCTTTCATGACCACAAAGTGACACGGGGAGCAGGACTTCATAATTAGTTCCTGTGGCGTGTTCGATTGTTCGTTGTGCAAACTCTCCGCTACCTCCATACCGAACGTGAAGAGTTGCTGTTGATTCGTTAATTTCATAGTTAAAAATTGATTCTATGACTAGTGGTATAGAAACCATATCACCCGGATTTGCAAACGAGGGTACACCGTTCGGTAGTGAAAAAGTAAGGGGTTGATTCACGAAGCGAAGCATTTCGAGTGCTGCTTGAAAACTCTCTTCACACGTTGGCAGGATTTCTTCGGGCGGAAGTTCAAATCCTGGCGACCCACTTGGTCGTAGTTCTATCGTGTAGGAAAGGGCGCCTTGCTCAGTCGTCCAATCTGGAAAAATACCATCAGCCAGATAAAGTAAGTCGCCACCAGTGCCGGCAACATACGTTTCTCCATGCACACCATATATTGCGTCACTCATCGCATTAGAAAGCGACTTCACGATGTTCTCTCTTGGGGGCGGGTCGTAAGAACTCGCCCATGGCTCAAGAACAAGTTGGGAGTAACTGTGAAAGTCAATGTGCGCAACTAGATTGGGCAATGAAAGAACCAAGTCTCTCATTGCCTGTGATTCTGGTTCTGAAAATGCACTTGGGCCCACATACACTTCACTACAAGTATTTGTACTCGTACTATCACCACCGTTCCAATCGTGAGACCAATTGCGGTTAAGGTCGACCCCTTCACACGAACCGTTGTTGTCCCTTCTGTTCTTTCGCCAAAACCGTTCCCCACCAATAGCGTACGTGTATTCATATCCGTCTGGGTTTACGATCGGCACAACAATGACTTCTGTTGTTTCAAGAAGGGATTGAATCTCTGGGTTGGTATACCAACCGCTTACCAGTTCATCGATGATAAACGCCGGAACCATCACAGCAACCCATTCTCGGGCATGCTGACACCCGTTCCACAAGACTTGTTTTCGATCTGTAGAGTCTCCCGGCGCAGTAATTCGAATGCCTTGGATGTTTCTTCCTTCGTGCGTTGTTCCAACTGTAAACAACGATGTAATGCTTGGATGCAGGAGTGCTGTTTGGTTCAAGCGTTCATTTACTTCTTGCCACGTTCTAAAATCGCTATACCAACCCCCGATGCCTCGGGCTCTTGATTGCGCACGCTTTTGTGCAAACTCTTCAAGATAAGCATTAAGACTTGGTTCAATTACTTCAAACTCTAGTTGTAGCTTTTTGACAAGTGCCTGTTGAGGTTCATCTAACAACATTGGTGTTGCTCCAACATGGTCAAAACATGCTAATGACTGGGCACCAGAATCTCGAAGGATTTGAATTTGGTTTTGATTTTCAATTCGAACAGTGACGATTGATGGGTCGCTCTGGTGGTTCAGGGCGACAAGAGAAGCAAGGGTTAGTGGAATAATGAACATTGGTGTCTCTATTATGCGTATTTGTTGAAGAAAGGCGAGTAGATTTTATTGATTTTGGCATTTGACACTCTTTATCTGGGATGGGATGCTGTTGGAATGAAATATATATCTGCACTGATCTTCATTTTTCCTTTTGCGACAAGTTGCACCGTTGTTTTAGAAGGGCCAACTCAACTCTCTGATATCGGAATTCTTGTTCGTGAGGATGTTGTGATTGTTGATCCGGAGTCTGCTGACCGTGTTACTTGGTCGGAGCTCCTGTTTCAAATTGATAAAGTTGATGTTGTTCTTCTTGGTGAACTTCATGACCACGCTATTGGACACGCGGTTCAACTTGCAGTCGTTGAAGATGTGTTCGACAAGTATCCAAATAGTGTCCTCGCCCTAGAAATGCTTGAACGTGATGAACAAGTGCTTGTAGATGATTACATGGAAGATGTAATCACCGCGGACTCGTTTGAATCGTTAACACATTCAACAAATTGGGGCGCAAAAAATGGTTGGGAGGTGTGGTATCAACCTATTATCGACGCGGTGAAAGAGCGGGGTGGAGAGGTCCTTGCAGCAAACGCGCCTAGGAGATATGTTAGACTTGCAAGGACTGATGGGTACGAGCGAATCAAATCGTTGCCTCCTCACCGACGCTCTTTTATTGATTTACCTGAAGAACTTTCTGGCGGTCGATACCGCCAGCGATTTTGGGAATACGCTACGCATCATGATGAGGGTGATGAAGAATCTGCGATTAATGTCGATGTCATTGACCCAGACGATTCGCTGTTGCCTGTTTTTCGAAGCCAACAGGCGTGGGATGCAACCATGGCACAGTCCGTTGCGGGTGCCATGCCGTCAATTGACCGAAAGGTGATTCTCCTTGTAGGACAGTTTCATGTTGAATATGATGGCGGAATTGTTCAAGAACTACGAAGACGGGCTCCAAAAGCACGTGTGCTTGTCATCTCAATTCAACGAGATTTACCAGAGGAAGAGTGGCGGGGTTCTCCTGCAATCGCTGATTTTATGGTGTTGGAAAATGGTGTGGAGTGGCGAGATGAATAGTTTAAGATGCCGTGCATCTTTTTAAACGGTCGTGAATTGCGAACCACTCGGCTGTGTCGGGCGGCAGTTCAATCATTATTTTGCACGCACCCGCTGCGTCTGCTTCTCGAAGCGCTGAATATAGATTCGTGGCGTATTCGTGGGGATTTGATGGCATTTGAATTGTGAGTTTTGATTTTGTTGCATTGCCATCAAGCTGAAGTACAGCTGTCGTTGGATCATTTACCGCGTCGACATCTTCTCGGCAACATAACACTGTTGTTGTGTTTGGTGAATAGTGTTTTGCGGCTGTTCCCGGAGACTCTGTTTGATTTTTTGGTGCCAATAGTCTTGCGCATCCTATAACAGCCTCAATCTCTTTTTGAGAAACTGTACCCGGTCTAAGAATCGCAGGTTCACCGATTAGCGACAACACCGTTGACTCTATTCCGCCACTGCACTGACCCCCATTTAACACAAGAACATCTCCACCAACCTCACACTCAACATGCTCCGCAGTTGTAGGAGAAATGTAGCCCG
>CAZVAE010000034.1:7772-11480 GCA_964624985.1 uncultured Isosphaeraceae bacterium
ATTTGTTTGCAGAGGGTGCGGAAATTGGTCCTCCAAATGCAGCCAAAAGCTCGTTTGCAATTTCGTGTTTGGGACATCGGATTGCAATTGTATCTCTTCCGCCACATGCTTCTTTGGGTACCGAGTCGCTTTTTGGCAATACGAGCGTAAGTGGACCAGGCCAAAATGTTTCGGTGAGGGCCTCGCACTGATCGTCCCATTTTGGTGTGAGTTTTAGCGCCCACGATGGTTCTAACACATGTGCGATTGTTGGGTTGTTTTTTGGACGCCCCTTGAGGTCATAGACGTGTTGAATAGCGGTGACGTTAAACGTGTCACAGCCCAGCCCATATACCGTTTCGGTTGGAAATGCGACCACACCGCCACCACGAAGTGTGTTGGCTGCAGCGGCAACATCTTCTTTGCTTGGTGAAACAATAGTCATTCCACTGGTGGTAACTTGGTTTCGAAATCGATTTGGTGCATTTGTAGGGTTGTGCCCATCGCTTCGTAGAGCGAGGCGATTGATTTGTTGTAATTAACAATAGCCCCAAACTCAGCAATGCGTGCATTTGATAAGCCTGCTTGTGTTTGCAGTTTTAGATTTAAAAATGTTGGACTAAGTCCTGCCATTGTTTCTTCTTCTACTGAAAGTGCTCGCAGGTTTTCGGTTTGTGCAATTCGAAACGCCTTGTTTGCTTGGATGAGTTCGGCATTTGTAACAATATCTCGAAGTGCGGTTTTAACCTCGACGATGGTGTTCTGCACACCTTGTTTATATGTTGATTCAGCACTCATTTTTTGAAGTCTCGCGGAAGTGTAGTTTGCTTCGGCCGCTCTGTTACCCAGCGGTATCTCAAAAGTTAGCCCCGCCAGATAGTTAATGAAATCCGTATCAAACACTTCTTGATACCCATCACTGGCTGATTCGCCGAGTCCGCGAAAGGACAATTGGGCCTGCATGTCTAGTTTTGGTAATCTCGCGTTGTCAGCAACCTCCACATTAATCAATTCAGAGTCTATTGAGAGTTTTAGTTTTCGTAGATCTGGGCGGTGCTCAAGTGCCGTCATTATTGCTTGTCTCAACGAAATAGAAATCGGCGTTGCGTGTACATCTGAATTGGGTTGTATTGTGGTTTCTGATTCAAGAGGGTATTCATTGGTGTTGATGTATGTTTTAAGAGTGTCGGACGCTTTTTGAACAAGAGATTGTTGGGAAATCATGTCTGCTCTGCGCTGTTGGACTGTCGCGACTGCTTGTGCATAATCAGCTTCCGCGGCGTCGTATTGTCTTCTTATATCTAAAATTCGCACAACCTCTTCACCCTGTTGAAGTAGCCACTCTTTGACTTGTAGCGTTTTCCATTGAAGTGATAAATCTAAATAGGCGTGTGTTGTTGATGTAATGATTTTGTTGAGCGTTGTTTTTAGTTCTTCTTCAGATTGGGTGCGGGCAATGTTCGACAAGCGTATCTGTGCGCGTGTTACCGGCTCTCCAAAATTACGAAGTAGTGGTTGGGATAGGTCAATGGTTCCAACGGTTTGCCATGCTGGGTCTGGCAAAAAAACAGATCCAGCTGTTCTGTTGTCTGTTTTTATAGCGTCTGTTGAAAGGGTGAGCGTTCCACCACCATACAGTTGTTTTGCAAACGATAAATTGCCATTAAGGGTATCTACCGTTGATTCTGATGAGTTGATTGGCACGCCGCCAACCGTTGCTTGTTGTTGGGGTGTTTTTGATCTGTTTGAAGAGGCGCCCGCGCCGAATAAAAAGTCAAAAGCTGCCTCTGCTTCAACGACTGATTGTTCTTGAATCTGGGGTTGGAGAATCGCGACTTTAATATCTATGTTGTTCTCAAGAGCAAGCAGAACAGCCGCATCAAGGGCAAGGGTGTTGGATGAAGAGGGCTCTCTTAACAAATTTGTACCAAGATTTGCGTCCCAACCATCTCGGGAATTCGCTGGAGCAAGTAGTTCCAATTCTTCCATTCTGTGTAATAGAGACTCTTCTACTTGGGTTGTACCCTCGATAGGAAACTCTACATGGGTGTTTTGGATGGTCTGTTTTGCTTCTTCATCAACAATTACAGTGGATCCCTCTGGTTGGTCGAGTTTTGTTTGTGGACCAGATAATGGTGAAGAGCACCCTTGAATCAATAAAAAAAGGGCAAGGGTGTTAAATTGGGTCTTTTTTTGACACATGTCTTCAGAATACCATTATCGGAGAGGTTGCTAGGAAAGGTGAACAAGGATACCCTCACCATATATTAAACGTCCTACGAAACACGGAAGTTAGGAGGCCGAAGATGCCAAGAATACAACGAGATAGTGTAACGATTTCAATGGTGCTGTTTGTACCAACAACGATTGCTTTTGCCCAGATTGGAGGAGCTGAAGAAGCCGACTCGAGTTGGGTTGGGGTTGTCACTGCTGAAAGCGCCAATGTTCGGTGTGGTGCGAACGAGAGTTACTACACCATAGAAAGCGTTGAAGTGGGAGATATGGTTCGGGTCCATGGTAAGCGTCAAGATTGGATGAAGATTGATACATCCGGTAGTGTTTTTGAGGACACAATCGGATATATCAAGTATCCAGCGAGCAACACATCATTGTTTGAGGTCGCTGGAACAAGTGGTACTGTCCGAGGAGAATTAGAGGTACTTGCAAGAAACATCGAATCAGAAGAGTTATATCGGTCATGGAGACCTGTGTTACAGCTGCAAGAGGGTGATACGGTAATCGTACTAGAGTCAACGATGACTGAACCAGGAACGCTGCACCGAGATGCATATATGGTTCACACTGTTCAAATGCCGGCAAACGCGACATGTTGGATTAATGCGTCAAGCATCACAGAAGCAACACCGGAACAAGAAGCTCTGTTTGAAGGAACAGGCACAGGAGTTTTAGAGGCAAAGTTGACAACGTCAACGAACGATGTTTCTGATTCAATGTCAGCCGAAACTTCACCAACCACTGTTGTTGAAGAAGAGTCTGTCGAAGAGGTCGTTCAAGAAAGACTTGAGCCACTCACTCTTGTTGAACTAGAGGCGGCTTGGGAAAAAATGGCGGATGAGGCTGTAATGGGTGCAGAGGTTACGCCGTTGCGAGATATGTATACCGAACTCCTTGCCGAAAACAGCAATGATATTGTGATTGACCAAATTGCCTCTGGGCGGATTAAGCAACTTGGGGTCTGGGAAGGTCTTCAAAACCAACGTGTACGTATTGAAAACTTACGGATGAACATGGCAATCCAAACAGGCGAAGTTGAGGAATTCCAGTCCGTAATGTCTCTTTATGGGAATTATGCACTGGCCGGTCGGCTCGCGTTATCAAATACATTTGATGGTCGGTTAAGGCCATTTATGTATCGAATTCAAGATGTAAAATCGGGGAGAACGCTTGGATATTTGCCTGCAAATGAAGATTGGGGCCTTCCGAACCTCATTGGGCAAACCATTGGTGTTGTAGGAACAAACAAGTGGGATCCCAATTGGAGTGTGTCTATTGTGGAGGTGGAGCGGTTTGACATCTTGTCGCCGACTACCGCAACCGTCTCTCCTGATATACAATAGTCCCCCTTCCAATTGTGGCGACCACTATCAGACTCCCAATCGGTCAACACAATCGGGATCAGCCTCCCTTCCTAAAGTTTTAGGGTGTGGGGGTATTTGGGGCATTAGCTCAATTGGGAGAGCGCTGCCTTTGCAAGGCAGAGGTTATCGG
>CAZVAE010000035.1:0-11464 GCA_964624985.1 uncultured Isosphaeraceae bacterium
ATCGCCTATTCCAGGCTCCAGACAACTCATCTTTGTATGCGAGTAATTTTAACTGACGTTGCTTTCGGGAAAGCTCTAGCCAACAAGCAGCCCAATGTGACCATCGGATGAGTTCATCTTTCGTTGTACCCGTTGCTGCTAAAAAACCATGTTCTTCATGCCCATATCGAAGCGGTGCTACAAGTGCATCTTTCGGTGCTGATGGTTGGTCATCAATGATTTTACAAAATTTCCAATTTGTTTGTTGTTTTAACAAATCGGTAAGAATTGATTTGAATTTTGAAGGTACGTGCATGAGTGCTCTAACTAAATCAGTGTCACCCAAGCTTGAATCACCCTGAACGTACTTTGAAGCATCTGCAATTCCAAGAACTTCATCAAGGTCAATCTCTGTTGAATTTGAGTCGGGTTGAGACTGCGATTTCACGTTAGCAATTGCTGAAGTCAAAAGAGCTTCAGTTGTGTTCTTCGGAACAACGGCATCAGCTTGAGCGATACGTTTTGAATCACTAGTAACGATTAGTACAGACGAGGGATCAACTCTTCGTAACGCATCAAGATATTCATTCGGTGTGTTTAGTAGAAGAGCATCGTCAACTATAACAGTTTCGATGACTCCAGCACTACTACAAGAGGTGAGTTCACCAATTGCGTCGAAAACGGTTCGTACTCTTCGGACTGGTTGTTGAATGGTTGATACGAACTCTTCATTGAAGTCACCAGCAAACACAACCGTGCCACGTCTTGCTCGCTCAGTCATGGTTCATCGACCTCTAACGGTTCGTTGTCAAGAAGCATCGATAACTCATCAGCATCAACAGATTCAGAATGAATCATTGGCGGCTCTTCTAACGCATCTACTACAGATGAACAATTTTCACATTCTTCTAAACGACCATTTCGTAGCTCCAAGATTTGAACGTTTGGTACATATCTATGAATCGAGGAAATCATTGAAGGAACATCATCTATCTCAGAGGCGTGTACTAACAATAAACGAATCGATTGCGCTTCACTGTTCCATGCTTGTGCATTTTTTTCTTGAAGATGGTGTAAACAAATCTCAGCCATTGCTAAAGCTGGATGATGCTCGATTGTTGCTTGCAATTCAAAACGCTGAATGACATGCCTTGCTGCATCGATACGCTCCAATGGCACCAAAACAACACATCTTGTACTAAGATTGTTGGCTTTTTCGTTCATGAACTGTACTAAAGAATACCGCGTTTTTACCTAAACGCCAACAAAAAGGAGTGATTTCATGCTGTTAATCCTTCATTAAAGCCATACATGCGTTTGCAATTGATGATGCGCCATTTTCAGGCGAAGCTGATATGAGCGCCTGTTGCATATGGAACCGCTGCTCATGGTCTCGAAGCAACTTACAAATAGTCTGTCCAGCGTAGACGAGATTTTTCGAGATCTGAACGAAATCCCTTTCGATACACACCCCGCCGTACGCTTCGAGTATTTTTGCATTCAACCGTTGGTGTTCATCTCGGTGGTAAGGATATGGGAGGACGATAGCTGGAACCGCGTTCATCGCAATTTCTGCAATCGTATTAGCACCACCTCTCGTTACTGCTAAGTCAGCAATACCCCAAGCAAGTCCCATTTCTTGAACAAATCCTTCGACTCTGTAGGGAATCTGAACATCAGACCAAAGTTCCTTCACTTCTTTTTCATGCGCTGTTCCTGCAATGTGCAAAATTTGCCACCCATTAAAAAATGCAGGGTTCGATTTTACAAGTTGAGGAATAAATGCATTGATTGAAGACGCTCCCTGTGATGCACCCGTAACAAGTAGTGTCATACGCCTTGGCTGAAGTCCAAATGCTTCATAGCACTTTTCTTTTGTAGCAGTTGCAAGAACACAATCTCTTAAAGGTGGGGGGATAAGGGTGTAATCTTTAAATGGACATTGAATCGTTGAGAAATTCTGATCACTCCAACGGACCGCAAGTCGATTTGCTTTTCCAGGAGGATTATCCAAATTTAACATGAGGGTTGGGCAGTTCGATTTTTTCCCGGCTCGGAGCGCTGGCGCTGCAACAAATCCTCCGGTTGAGAGAATGCATTGTATGTTTTCTGATTTGATGAGTTGCTTTACTTGAGTTTCAGTTTGCTTAAACCCATTGTAAAAAGCGTATAGCATCTTTGGTTTTAATGAAAATGGCATCGCAGGTAACGAAACATGTTTAAATGGAGTTTGTTCAGCCATTTCAAGATCAACATCTCTGCCAGAGTGCGCTAGAGTTGGAGTGCATCCAAGTGCATGCAGCGCTTCAGCGACAGCAATTGCAGGCGCGACATGCCCTCCGCTACCACCACCAGCAATCAGAACATTAGGCATGGGAAGGGGTAGAAATGTGAACGTTTTCTAGTTGCATACTCAACACTGTATCGTTTTTACGATCGATTGCATTGATTAAACCAATACAGAATGCAGTGAGTAGCCAGCCAGTCCCACCATTGCTTAACAGTGGTAAAGCAATACCCTTTGTTGGGATTAACGCATTAACAACAAGTACATTCATGCTTGCTTGAATGCCAATCGTCATTACGATTCCAAGCGCAACAAGTTGCTTAAAAATGTTAGACGTTTTTCGAATCACTGAAACACCCAATACAACTAACCCTATGTATAGAGATGCTACAGCCAAGGCACCAAAAATTCCCAACTCTTCACTGATGACAGCGTAGATAAAGTCAGTTGTATCTTCTGGTAAATATCCAAACTTATGGATGCCATTTCCTAGACCAAGCCCTGAGAGCCCGCCACCAGATATTGCAGACATTGATTGCAGGATGTGATACCCAGTTTTCTCAGGATCATCATATGGGTTCAAGTATGCTTGTAAGCGAGCAATCCGATAGTGGCTCGTTAACACCGCGAAGGTAAAGCCACCCACTGCAAGGGGAATCAACGTCATGAAGTGTACTATTTTTCCACCAGCTGCAAACAGAACAATGCATGCGACAGCGAAGATGAGAGCTGCTGTGCCCAAATCTTCAATTGCGATGATGGCTGTGATTGCTCCAATACCGATGATTGCAGGTGCAAATCCTCTCCAAAACGTGTTACTCAATTTCAATTGTGTGGAACCCCACCAAGCGACGAGAAAAACCATTGCCCATTTTGCAACTTCACTGGGCTGAAAGTTGAATCCACCGAAATCGACCCACCGACTGGAATGATTCACTTCACGTCCAATACCCGGCATGTACACAGCAAACAAAAGAAACAATACGACTGGCAGCGACCAAAGCACAACGGGAACACCTAGTGCCTTCTTGTCAATCCACTCTAATGGAAATTTACTTCCTATATACATGGCAATCATTGACAGAAGAGCCAGAATCATTGGCCTGCTTTGAAGCATATCCCCAAGTGAGAGGGGAGACTCTGAAACTTGCATTCCCGCTGAATTCACCATCACTACGCCAAGCATGAGAAGAGTAATCGAAATGACGATGATGCCTTGTCCTGCTCTCATAGAGTGTAACTATCGACAGTATGCCTGAAAACACCGTACAAAGAGAAGGACTTTCGGTCATAATACGGTGTTCCATATGTCTACACTTGAACTAAACAAATCCAAGTCAAGAACAATTTATTTAGAAACATTCGGTTGTCAAATGAATGAACTTGACAGTGAGTTGGTGCAAGGGCAGCTTGCATCTCTTGGTTACTCATTTGGAGCAGATCGGGAAAGTGCGGATGTCGTCTTGTTCAACACTTGTTCAGTTCGGGAGCAGGCCGAGAACAAGGTGCTCAGTCGAATTGGAGAATTGAGTATAGAAAAAGATGAGGGGAGGTCTGTCGTCATCGGGATGCTTGGTTGTTTGCCAGAAAGAGAAGGCAAACGGCTGTTAAGCAGATACCCACACATTGATTTTATATGTGGACCTAGTGAACTCGATAGACTGCCATCTCTTTTGCAAAATACGCTTCTATCAGAGAAATTGCAAACACCAGACCGCGTCGCATTACAAGGGAATCGCTCACGAAGGTCGGCTGCACTTGCTGCCGCTGATGACAACCTTGAATTGTTAGATTTATCAAGGGTCTTTGATCCTGATTTTCGACAGAGTATGAACCGTTCAGCTTACGTTCGAATCACTCGTGGTTGTAATAAGTTTTGCACATATTGTGTTGTGCCTCATACGCGAGGCGCAGAGGTGCATCGACCCCCAGATTCAATTGTCGAAGAATGTAAAAAACTAGTTGCGTCGGGTGTCGTCGAAATCACCTTACTTGGGCAAACGGTTAATCACTATCGCTATACACATGGAGTAGCCATTGGTATCAATGGGCAGGAAGTTCCTCAAATAGGTCCAGGCTTGACCGCATTCAAAAAGGAAATCGTTGAAACACAAAAGGTGACTACCTTTGCCAATTTGTTACAACGAATACATGATGAGATTCCAAATCTCCTTCGCCTTAGGTTTGTCACCAGTTATCCAATTGACTTTGGTGATGATATTCTAAATGTTATGAGAGATTGCCCAAGAATTTGTAACTATTTACACGTGCCAGCACAGTCTGGTTCAAATCGTATCTTAAAAAAGATGAACAGAGGGTATACAGTGGAGGAGTATCTAGAGTTTATTGAGCGAGCTAGAAGAATCATTCCTGATGTCGAGATAGCGGGCGATATTATTGTTGGGTTCTGTTCTGAAACTGAAGAAGATTACAAAGCAACTCGAAAGCTTCTAGAGCAGGTTCGATTTAAGAATAACTTTGTATTTCATTATTCACCTCGTCCAGGTACAGTTGCAATTGACCGCTACATAGATGATGTACCAAGAGCTGATAAGAAAAGGCGTCTAAATGCCTTGTTAGAACTTGGTGCAGCCATAAGTGGCGAAGTACATGCATCCTATGAGGGCAAGAGAGTTGATGTCTTTGTAGAGAAAATTAGCCCGCTATCTTCGAAACACAGAGATGTTGAATTGAAGTGGGAACACCAAATTCAACTCTCTGGCCGTACTCCGGGTGATCTCATCTGTGTTTTTGAAGTAGATTCTGAAGAACGTGCACAAGAACTTCTTGGGACAATTGTGCAGGTAGAAATCGAATCCTCAGCCCCACTATTGCTTAAAGGGCACCTCACAACCTCAGTAGTGTCAAAATAGGCATTTTATTGTAGTTTTTTTGGATATTGGCGTAAAAAGAATGACTTTCGTGTTGACTGAGGGCATTGAGTAGGTATTCTCGTAATGCTTGATTGAGCCCTAGGGCTTGTTAAGCTCCCTACCAGGGGAAGAGAATTCTGAGCAAGGTTGCGGGAACCAACCGAGCAATATTGCGAATATCTAGCCTGTTGGGGAACATGATTGGTTTTAAGACCCCCAAGTCAGCTCTGGTCAGGTCAGACCCCAATCACCAACGTACGTTTTTTACTAGATCTAGAATTTTAAGAAAGAAAAAGAGGAAGGAAAGCAAATGAATAATAAAACGCTTTCGCTCACAATTGCAGCAAGTTCGCTGATTGCGGGATCCGCTATGGCAGATTACACAGGCCTCAGTTTTGTAGGCGTGGATAATGGCGATGGCACATGGACTGCGCAAATCTTTGCAAACTTTGATGCTGCTACAGATGAGCTAGACGCCGTATTCGGCGACGCCCAAAACGCACTCTCTATTAATACATCAAGTAGTTTTTACCAAAACGCTCTTGGTGGTAATACGAGTGCAGACATTAACGCCGCTTTGATCCCACTTTTCCCAAGTTTAGCTTTGGATAGTTGGGTCACAATCGGTCTTGAAGACAGCACAGGTAACGCAATGCTCAATATTGGCATTGATTTCGCTGACTTCGAAGCTGGTGGTGGAATCGCAACCAATAACGGTTCGTGGTTCGCAACTCCAGATGACCCACAAGTACTTGCTGGTGATGATCTTCGCGTTCTAGTCGGTCAATTTACAATGTATGGTTTAGACTCCAACGTAAGTGGTGTCCTTAACCTACAAGGTAAAGCCGGTGATTTCGTGACATTCCAAGCACTTGATCAAGCCTTCGACTTCTCAATGGTTCCAGCACCAGGTGCACTTGCACTGCTCGGACTTGCAGGTGTCGCAAGCAGACGTCGACGCAAGTAATTTGCATTGACAATTTTCGATTCGGCTCTTAGTACCGGACGAATCGTAAATATTCGACCTTCAAACCGCCGCTACTTTACGTAGCGGCGGTTTTCTTGTGTGATCTTTAGTATGCTCATCAGTTCGGGGCTTTATTCGAGAGTTCAAGATAGGTCCTGTAACATCAAGCGGTGCATGTACATCCTTTATGCATAATCGAGGTAATCCATACAGACAGAACTAGTTCAAAGACATACTATTCCCTTGGGTTGCAGGGTTTGATATTGGGTTCATACTTGTTTTGAATGTCAGATAACCCTCTTGGAACAACAGGAAGTCGTTTCCTACAAGAGCATCTGGCTAGTTAGTACAACAGAAGAATGAGGAATAAAACAATGAACAACACGAGAACAACGTTAACAATAGCAACCATAAGTTCGCTTTTTGTTGCGAGCTATGCGACAGCTGATTTTCACGGTATCTCAATCGATACGCTTGATAGTGGCATGGGATTAGGTACGACCTACCGTGTCTACGTTGATGTCGATGAGGGTGATCAACTTGATGCAGTCTTTGGTGACGCAGTTGATTCACTTTTCGTAGCAACTACGACTAGCTTTTACCAGAACCAGTTTGGTACACATAAAGCACCTAGTGCAGCACTATTTAGTTTCTTCCCAAGTCTGCAGTATGATAGTTTTGTAACAATTGGTCTACTCACTGATACAGGCAATGCAATGCTTGATATCGGAGTTGATTGGAGTACTTTTGAGTCTGGTGGCAATATTGAAACTTCGAATGGTTCTTGGTTCGCGACACCTGATGACGCACAAGTCTATGAAGTTGATGGCCGCGTGTTGATTGGTCAGTTTACAACTACTGGAGATATCGATGGGATGATCAACATTCAAGGTAAAAATGCAGACCTTTCAAATTGGCAATATCGGGGTGTTGAATTTAGTTCGGTCCCAGCTCCAGGTGCTCTAGCGCTTCTGGGGCTTGCTGGTTTCGCTGCACGACGACGACGAACATAATATTTCCCCATTTGCTTTTGCAAAAAAATACCGCTCTAGCCATATCGCTAGGGCGGTATTTTCATATTTTTTTTGTAAGCCGAAGGTACTGTCAACGAGTAGGTTACGTGCATAGTTCTTGTGTAGATGGTTATTTTCCTGTTGCAAGACCTTGACGATACGGAGTGCTTACTGATAGTTTTCGCATTGTGCTCTATTACCGGACCTTGTTCGTTGTAGGCATCTCAGACATTCCAGCGCTGTGTTGGAAGAAAGAATAAGAGTGTTCCATTAATTAAGGAGAAGGAACTATGGTAGTCAGGAAGACCCCACTCTTTGTATCTGCGTTGATTGTCGCTGGCAGCACGGCAACAGTAGCCGCAGATTTGCAAGGTATATCCGTTGATGCAACAAGTCACTCTTGGGGTGTAACGTACGCGATTTATGCGAACGTAGATGCCGGTAACCAAGTAAATGCGGTCTATGGCGATGCAGACAACACGTTATCTGTTGAAGCATCAGGTGCGTTTTATCAAAATGCATTTGGAGGTAACACACCACCAAATCCAGCATTGATTTCTGTATTCCCAAGTTTAGCGTATGACAGTTTTGTGACTATCGGTCGAGCGACAGACGTAGACAATGCAATGCTTGAAATTGGCATTGATTGGACATCATTCGAAGCAGGTGGTTCGATTATTACCGATAACGGTTCTTGGTTCGCGACACCTGATGACGCACAAGTCTATGAAGTTGATGGCCGAGTCATGATTATGCAATTGACTCTTGCGGAAACAGAATCTTTCACATTCGAAATTAATATGCAGGGCAAAAATGCAGATGGTTCAAACTGGACCGCTCTTGGTGTGACCTATCCAATACCTGCTCCTGGAGCATTAGCATTGTTAGGAATTGCAGGGATAACAGTGTCACGGCGTCGTAGATAGACGATTGTTCTTTGATCTAGGAACAACACCCTAACCAGTGGTTGGGGTGTTGTTTTTTTATCAAAAAATTCAACAGTGCCCCCCATAATATCAAGCGAGAGAAACTCTTAGGGGCACTCGGTGTGAGGTTGGGTAAAACGGGCACCATAGGGTTAAGAGAGTTGAATTCTATTGGCTGTAACGATTTGCCTATCTCTAACGGTGATGTACCCTGTCTGTGGAAGCAGCCAATTTAGATGGTGTTCATTTGAGTTGGCGGATTTGAAGATGGTTTTGTTTAAACTCATTGAGAAAGAAGAGATTACTATGAAAAACATGAAAGTATTATCTTTAACTGCTGGTGTAAGTTCACTTATTCTTGCAGGTGCAGTTTCAGCAGATTTCCAAGGTCTGTCTTACGACGTTTCATCAAACGATCAAGGGACGACTGTACAAGTCTATGTTGAAGTTGAAGCTGGTGATCAAGTAAATGCTGTGTATGGTGATGTAGATAACATTTTGCATATCCATTCAAATGGTGGTTCATTTTACCAGAACGCATTTGGCGGAAATACTCCTCCAAATCCAGCATTGATTGGTGTATTCCCAAGTCTCGCGAATGATAGTTTTGTGACGATTGGTCGACTGACTGATGTCGATAACGCAATGCTAGAAATTGGCATCGACTGGACTAGTTTCGAAGGTGGTGGAGAAATTTCTACCGATAATGGCTCTTGGTTTGCGACTCCAGACGATGCTCAAGTCTACGAAGTAGACGGTCGAGTATTGATTGGACAATTCACACTTGAATCAGGCGAACTTGGTGGTCAAATTAACCTTCAAGGTAAGAATGCTGACGGTTCAAACTGGACAGTGTTAGCGGCTCCTCTTGGTGTTCCAGCTCCTGGTGCGATTGCACTTCTAGGACTCGCTGGTCTTGCATCACGACGACGTCGGAAGTAACCCCAGAACTTCATTGTTTTGTTACAGCAACGCCCCGTTCTCTGAGCGGGGCGTTGTTTATATGAGTCGATCACGTGGCTGCCATAGAAGTGTTAATTTGGGCAAATAACAAAAATAGACCTTAAATAAGTGTATTTTTTCGGATTATCAGGGCTTGTCGTTTGCGAAATGCGTGGTACTCTATTACCGGAAGCAATTAGTGCATTCGTGCATTAATGGGAAATTGGAGAACAGATGTTCTCTCGTTTGTCCTCGAACGCATCGAGGTAACGAGTAAGAAGGAGAAGTGTTCTTATGAACAACTTAAAACTTTTTGGCTTAACAGCCGGAGTAGGCTCCCTTGTACTTGCAGGCTCTGCATCAGCAGATTTCCAAGGTATATCATTTGATTCTTATGAAACATCAAATGGAGTTACCTACATAATCTATGCTGACGTTGAAGCAGGTGACCAGGTAAATGCTGTGTATGGTGATGATGCCGTAGCACTATCTATTGGTAGTGATAGCGGTTTTTACCAGAACGCATTTGGCGGAAATACTCCTCCAAATCCAGCATTGATTGGTGTATTCCCAAGTCTCGCGAATGATAGTTTTGTGACGATTGGTCGACTGACTGATGTCGATAACGCAATGCTTGAAATCGGCATCGACTGGACAGGGTTTGAAGCTGGCGGTGCAATCTCAACCGATAACGGTTCGTGGTTTGCAACTCCAGATGATGCTCAAGTCTACGAAGATGGTGGACGCGTCGCAATCGGTCAATTTACAGTCGCTAACGGCGACCATGTATTTGGGACGATTAACTTGCAAGGCAAAAACGCAGATTTATCCAACTGGTCTGCAACTGGTATCAACTTTGATACAGTTCCAGCACCAGGTGCTTTAGCTCTATTGGGCTTAGCAGGTATTGCTGCACGCCGACGTCGCAAGTAATTGTGACACTCCAGCTATAAATTAGCTAACTCGTACAACACCCCGTTTTTTGAGCGGGGTGTTGTCTTTATAGTGGATCTGACCCAAGTGATGAATGGCTTAACCTGAGCAGTTAAACACCCAGGGCATCTCGTAGCGGGTCAAGTAACGCACCAAAGCGTTCGTGCCTTGCAACCGATGAGTCATACATCGGTTTTCGAACTTGATCTTGGCTAAGCGTGAGTACAGCTCTTCCAGTCTTCCAAAACTCTAAACAACGCGGGTCATATTCTAAGTCACAGAATTCTAAAATTCTTTTCGTTGTTCCTTCTTGGTCTGCAACAAGTTCTTCATATGAAACAGTGAGGATCGAGTTGCCGAAGACCTTATCCCAGTGCTGCATAAGACGCATGTACTCGTTGTAGAAGTGACCGATGCTATGCAATGAACTGGCCCAACCATTTGTAAATGGAGGCAACTTTTGCGAGTAACACGATAATCCCATTGATATCGGGTTACGAGTGCAATGGATTATTTTTGCATTAGGAAAGAGTTGTTTAATACACCCAACATGCTGATAATTGCCAAGTTGTTTATCGATGCGTAACGGCGCATTAGATATCTTGCCAATTTGAACTAAATACTCATTTGCAATCGTACGTAGATCCTCATTTGTGACAGTTGACCACTCTTTATCATGAAGTAGAAGGGATAACGTTTCGAGTTCTCCGAGGCCTTCACCTTTCGGATGAGCATCTAAAATTTGTTCGGTGAGAGTTGAGCCCGAGCGGAGCATGCCAACGATAAACACGAGCGATGTATCATCTTTAGATGAAGTTTGCATTGATTCTGCACAATCGGCAGGATACGAATCAATGATTTGATTGTGCCTGTTGACTAAAGCATCAAGGTCGAAACTGGACTCAGACAATGCGTTGCCTTCAGTGTACGCTTCGAAGGCGTTGGCATATTCACCTGCCTCTTCCATCGCTTTTCCAACAAGAAAGTAAAGCGTTCTTCGTGTCTCTATAGATTCAGACTTCGCTGGAAGGTGAGGCAAGAGTGCCTGGGCAGCCTCGTCTGGCATTTTGTTTTCCAACAATGCTTTAGCATATGCGATTGAAATGGTGGCATCTTCGTTACCTTTTTGAACAATCGGTTCTAACAGTTTTAATGCCTTCTCGGGTTGGTTTAAACGTAGCCAAGTATTCGCTTTTCCAGCAATCACTCCTTGGTGAGTTGGTTGTAGTTTGAGCGCCTTGTCATACGCACCAATCGCACTTCGAAAATCGCCTTGGGTTGTCAACATATCGCCAAGTAAGCCGTGATAATCAGCGCGCTTACTGTTTTTCTTTATCGCATTTCTAATAAGTTGCAGACCCTCTTCATACTGACCGATGGTGTTGCATACTTGTGCAAGGAGCGCCATTGCTAAATGATCTTTTGGATGTTCTGCTAACACTGTTCGGCACAATGCCTCTGCTGAGTGGGCTTGCCCTTGGGCGAGTGCATTCATCGCTTGGATGAGCCGAGGATCGGTGCGTTTAGCCATCAGCCGCTCACGA
>CAZVAE010000036.1:0-11343 GCA_964624985.1 uncultured Isosphaeraceae bacterium
ATCGTATCCCATTCGCATGCTTGCGTTAACAGGCATTTTAAACTGCCAATCTACATCGAGTGTGACAGTTGAATTCGGTCGCATTGGTTCATCTAACTCCACCTTTGCGATTGTTGCATACTCTTGCCAAACAGCTGGCTTACCGTCTAGATCTAACTTCGAAATGGTAATACCTTCATACTCAACTTCGCCTGTACTTCGACCTTCACGACTGCGAATACTGTCTTCTCGATGAACGTTCTGTTCTAGTTGCAACCAAATATACTGAAGCGTATCTGGAGAATTATTGTGATATGTAATTCGCTCGGTACCAATGATTGTATTTGTGCCGATATCTAAACTTGCTTTGATATCATGGTCAGCTTGTTGTTGCCAATAGGCATGCCCAGGGGCTCCACTACCTGTTCGAACACTGTTTGGTGCAGGGAGCACCATTTCAGTAAACACGTCACCAGCGTATAAAAATGAAGCCTTAGTATCTTTTTGTTGCGAACAACTTGCACAAAGGCAAAAGCAAAGAATGAAGAGATACCTCATGAGGAAATGGTATCCAATATTGTGTACTCAATACCTACTTCTTCAAACATCGCGATACTTTTATCTATTGAATCATTCCAGTGTGCATCACCATGTTCAATTCGTCGAGTAACAACACGTTTGAGACCAGCTTGGACAATAGAAAGCGTACAGTGAATACAGGGGCTAAATGAAGAGTAGAGAGTCGCTCCGACAGGTGAGATCCCATTGCGTGCACACTGGATAATCGAATTCATTTCAGCGTGGACAATCAAATCATATTTTGCTGGTCGTTCGAGGCGGTCCGGATGGTCCTCGAACCCTCTCGGTAGACCGTTGTAACCAGTAGCGATGACTTGGCGCATTGGAGAGACGATGACTGCACCTACACCACGAGAAGGATCCTTACTCCAAGTCGAAATAGACTCTGCAAGTTCTAAAAATCTCGCGTCCCATTTTTCGTTCATTGTTACCGTTTTGGAACGACTCCTGTGACTCTGAATCGTAAAACTTCCTCACCTGGCACATCCGTTTGAACCATAAGTTCTGCATTGATTGGCCCTTTGTGTGATTGAGGCAAAGTCCCAGTTACAATCAAGTCGAACGAGCCATCCAAATTTTGCAGTGCTGATGCATTGATACCAGAGACAGTCGGCTGAAGAATTGCAGTGTTAAGCACTTGGAATGGTGCCCCATCAGCTCTAAACAACTTGTTTCGTTTATGAAATGCGCCCCCTTGCCTGAGCGTGCCTAAACTCATGATGTGATTATCTGCTCGAAGTTGTCCATACGTCTTACCGTTTGCAAAGATTGTAAACTCATGCGTGATGGGTTCACCATCGGGGGTGTTGCCAGTTCCTTTTACTTTTAACTGACTATGAAATGCTCCCCACGGCATTTCAGGGCTAATGTTAATTCGTACGCGGCGGGGGGATCCCTCGGGCAATTCTAACTCTTCTGCAGAAATATACTGCCCATGCTTCCCAGTGCCAGACATTGAGATGATCTTAAAATTTGGATCAATTGGGAAAAAATCAAACTCTATTGAGTGCGGTTCTCCCAACTCCATCTCATTTAAACTTAAGAACTTATTTTTTACGTCAACAAATTGATTCACATATGAACGAATCCAAAAACCTTTCTCAGGTTCATTGACCGCATTTGAAAAGATCGTTACTTTTTTATCTTGCTTATCTGCTTTCCCTTTTGGATCAAAAGTGACAGTGATTGTGCCAGTTTCACCTGGCTGAAGGACTGTCTTGTCTGCAATCGGAGTTGTGCAACCACACCCTGCTTGCAAGCGATTTAAAACAAGTGTTTTTGAGCCCGTGTTTGTAAATGGAAAGGTCGTCGTTACAGTTTGAAAATCCCAAATTGTGCCAAAATCTCGCTCTTCGACTTCTAGGGATATTGCAGGTCCTCGAGTTTGCGCCTGTGTGGACGCATCCGTCTTTTGAGTTTGTGCAGAATTGTTACTCGAAGTCGCTGACGTGTTTGACTCTGTGTTTCCACCTGTTACTGGTTCTTGACTCGAGTCTTCACAACCAAGTAAAAGAGAAAGCAGAACAATGGGCAGAATGTGTAATTTCATAAGCTTCATTGTACCATGTGAAGAATAGAAACTAAGGAGTACTGCCGATGTCCTTGAAAACAAATCGATGCTTGCCATTTTTATTTGCAGTTCTGAGTTTGAGTGTACTGACATACTCAAATCAACCTGAAAGTAGTCCAGGTGAAATCATGGCACAAATGGCTGAACTTGGGAAGGAATTAGCAACCCCAGATGAGAATCACCTCTTCCTTACACAACTAGCAGGTGAATGGACCACCTCTTCAACAATGATGGGAATGGAGCCGACTTCAGGAAGCGCTTCATATGAGATGATTTTAGGTGGGCGTTTCCTTGATGGTACACATGAAGGAGTGGTCATGGGCATCCCATTTCAAGGCAGGCTTACATTTGGATACGATACGTACAAACATAAATTCGTCGCCTCGTTTATCGATGATTTAGGCACTTCATTGCGGTACGCTGAAGGCACGCTTGATAAGAGCGGTGCCGTTCTTTCACTTTGGGGACAGATGGATGAGTGGATGACGGATGAACATGACAAAATGGTTCTATATCGCATTCAAATCCAATCACCAACTTCTTTTACATTTGAAATCCATGATTTGGCTTTAGGAGATGAATCAAAAGTTATTGAAGTTCAATATATAAAAAGGGCACCCTCAGAAGAAGGTGCCCTTGGTGAACAATCTTAAGTGATTACTCTACATTCACCCGATAGGCAGAGTTGCCATTGCCTTGTTGCCAAGCACCGAAACCAAACCCGCCATTCGGATTTGCCTGGTAGAACGAGCCATCGCCATTCGTTGAACCTTTGATACCTGTTTGTCCATTTTCACCGTAATTATTCCAAGGAATAACTGCAAAGTAATATTCACCTGCAGGCAATGCGACAGACATATCAAACTTAACGAGTGAACCAGGTCCTGTCCAATTCGGGAAATCTGGGGTCACAATATCAACAGAATAGACGTCGCCTACAAGATCAGCGCCTGCAGCATCAACTGAACTGTAAATGCTAATCGTATAATTTGTGACTGCATCTAGACCACCATAACCATTCCAGCCATCAATCACTGTTTCAATCGAAGTGATTGTGGTTTGACTATCAAACGTAAAGTTATCGAGAGTCGCAATGTTGTAGGCTTCATTTGCTGCTTCGAATATCTGGCTCGCAGTCGTTTCCGCTTCAACAATCATGCTCCCATCAGGCATGCCAATTTGATCGTATCCACAGTTCACATCTGCACATACTGTGTTACCGCCCATAAAGAGACCATCAAATGCATCGCACTCAACATCCGTCAAACTGTCGTAACAAGTATCTAATCCGAAGCAACACGCTCCAGGAATAGGTTGACAATTGTTTGCATCAGCACATGTCAAATTATCGCCGTTGTATTCGCCTTCTGCTGCAAGGCAGTCGAGTGCTGACAGTAATTCACACACATCTCCAGCAAGGCAGCAAGGCCCTGTAAATACGCCACAAGCATCAGGGGCAATATCAATGTTGACACAGAACGCTAGGTCATAATCACTTGTGCCCCATGTTTCATTGTATTGCGCTGAGCGCTGATCGCCTGCAGGTGCAGTCTCCCAGAGCCAGAAACATGTGCCAGTGGTCATATTTGTAACTGAGATCCAGTAGCATTCGCCCGCTTGTACTTTGACAGGGTCATGACTTGCTGAATATTCATACTGAACTAAATCACCGATTCCAGATGGCACGTACTCTCCTGTAGCGCTCACTCCAGCAGAGACTTCGTAAGGACCTGCAAACATCGTTCCGGGCACTGATGAATCACCATCATCAAGATAGTATGAAATTGTGAAGTTGTCGCCTGTACCAGGTCCGTCTACTCCGCAATCTGTTGGTCCACTGAAATCTATGTAGAGACCCCACCAGCAGACTTGAGTGATTGCACCACTTGTTGTTGGGTTAAAGGTATCTGCAACGATATAACCTGCATCTGGATTTGTATCACTTGTTGCACCAATGATTCCGTCTGCGCCATGACCACCAAGATCTGGTGATTGGCAACCAACTGCATCACAATCGCTCTCACATGAGACATCAGCACAACTTGTTCCACTTCCTCTAAAGATGCCGCCAAATGCATTGCAATACCACGGACTTACTCCATCGACACAGGATTGAGCGTCAATGCAACATGCACCGGAAACGCATAGTCCATCATCGCATAAAGAACCATCGCCAAGGTATTCGCCACCAATTGCAGAACATTCATCAAGAGTATAGGCATCACTACATACACCAGTTTCAGAACAACATGCACCACGTGGCAAGCAGTCGTTACCCCAAGCTCCAATGACTGCAAGAAGGTCACTCACGTTAACACAGCAATCGCCGTTTGGCAAAGGAGCAACATCGCCAACAGGGCGGTACGTTCCATCGCCACATTCACCCCAATTACCAATGATAGTTAACAAATCTCCAACTGCAACAACCATATCACCATCGACATCTTCAGTACATAGTGTAGGTAGAGGAGCATCGCAGGGATCAAAATCTCCAAGCGTTGCATTCAAACATATAATCATTTGAGAATCTGGAAAACCAATTGCTGCAACATCGGTGTAGGCAGATATACCACATTCATCTGCTTTAAGGTATGTCGTTTCAGTTGCAGTCTCCGTACTTGCTGGCCAAACACCCGCATCGGTACCTGTATCAGGAATTTGGATTTCAACAACAAGATAACTTCCAGCAGGAACATCTATAGGCGAGTCCACTGGAGTGTCATAGAACGGGCCCGCATCAATTGCTTGCGTTGCTGTCCCGACTTCAGTCAGTGTGACACCATCAGGATTACCTGGACCACTTGCAATCGAGATGATCATGTTTGCTGAAACTGATGTTACATTCGCAGCACCCCAGTGTATTGAATTCACAGTCACAGCTTCGTCAACATAAAAATTTCTGGCAAACCAGTTTTCAGCTGTTGAACCATTCCCACCGCAAGCGACCATGGTTCCTGCATCTGTATCACAATCTGGATTCTGAGTAATTACTACTTCTTGCGCCATAGAGAGCGACGCTAAACAGAGCATTGAACAAGCAACTGTAAAAACGGAATTGATGATTTTCATTATATTCTCCTTCTTTCAACTCCCGATTGTGGCTTTTCTTTGACGTAAAGTCAAGTAAAAATAGGCAGTGGCAGCCAAAAAATGACTGCCACTGCATCGAATTCAGAAATAAAGGCCTATATCAATCGATTGTTAACGTGCCTTCTCCAGTTTCACCTTGCCATCCGCCAATGCGGATGTAATAGGTTGAACCTGACTCTACATCGTAATCAAGCGCTGAGAAGTAATCTTGACATCCACCACCATCAGCATCGCCATTGCAGGCTACCTGATTGTCGCAACTACCTTCATAGAGTGCCATGGACGTGTCATAACTTGATGGGTCACAGGTTGTGAAATTCACGTTGCCACTCTGTTTAGGGACAAATCGGAACCATACATCTTGGCTGTTTTCCCAGTCCAAGTATGTGCCTGTACATTGTGAATCATCCGGCGGGTTGTCGCTTGGTGTAGCGGTATTTGTTTCAAAACTATTGGCACCGTACGATGCAAGCATTGCGCTACTGCACTCATCACCTGCACCAGCAACTGGGCATTCGACCATTTCACAATAGATGCCACTTCCTTGATATGCTCCGCCAGATTCGCTACAAAGTACTAGAGTCAAATCTTCACAAGAGCCATCTTCGTAACAACATGCTCCAGGTTGAGGACAATCTGTCGTTTCACAATTGGAACCATCGCCACTGTAGGAACCACCTGCACCGACACAATTCTCTTCGCCACCTTCTGCGCAAGTACCGTCAGCGAAGCAACAAGCACCGACTGGCACGCAATCATTACCCCATGCATTGACTACAGCCAGAACGTCGGAAACAGTGACACAACAATCTCCATCTACATCGCCAGCAGGGCGGTATGTACCATCGCCACAATCACCAAATGTACCAACGACTTCAAGTAAATCTCCAACTGCAACAACCATATCACCGTCAACATCTTCTGGGCATTCTCCTAGTGGAAGGTCGCAAGGATCAACTGGGGCACCACCAGGAACATAGGTACTGACTGGATATGAATTCGCGCCACCAGGTTTAAAGATACCTAACTCGACTTGCCCGATCTCAGGTGCGGCACTCGACGTAAATCTAAAGTTGTACATCGTTCCCCAGCGAATTGCATTTGCAAGTTCATTCTGTTCAAAGCTGTCCGTATCCCAAGCGACATAACCTTCGCCAGTACTTCCATCCCAATCTGTGCCATCGTAGATTTCGGATTCGCTATAACTGACATCATGGAAGCCCAAGTTGGAAACTTGTGCGCTGCCTGTAGGAACTAGGATTTTACGGATGCTACGATCACTATTCATGTTATAGACTGCGTACTCATAATCGTACGTTCCATCCCCATTATCAAATACTTTCGTGCCAACAACGACCCTGCCACCTTCATCAGGTACAGCCGTGACTGTGAGACGCACATCTGGATCGATATCGCTCCAAGCAATAATTGCTGATTCGGAGTTGTTTGTCGCAGATGGTCCTGTCGCAATAGGATCAGAATCTGACGTGGAGTTAAACACGACTTCCCTCCAAGATGCGTTGTTGTTTCCATTCCCTGCTTGCATATCATCGGCTGCGACATACTGCGCTTCAAAGAAGTATCGAGCACCAGCATTTTGAGCTGGGTCAATATCATCGTTTGCAACAATGAGGTTTCCTCGAAGAGCACTAGGCCCTGAAGGGTTCAATGTAAATGGATAGGGATATTCACCGGTAAAGCCATTGACGTCAGAACGTGGACATTCACCGCCTGCGTTGAGTCCAGCCCAGTATGTATCAGCACAACCAATTCCGAGCGTATCGCAATTCGTTGATTGACAATTTCCACATCCTGGCTCACTTAATGCGCAGAATGAGTGTTTCATAAACGACTGCATCCCAATTTGCTCGAAGCGACCATCTTTCAACCGATACAAGTTCTGCATAATGATGGGGGAGTTATTCGTTCCACCATACCAATTTAAAACTTCATCACCCCAGTTACAAGATTGTGTTGCAATTGACCAACCACTGAATCCTTCAGAAGAACCACGATAATTAACGTCGTAACCATTTTCGCCACACATCGTCCAGCAAATGACATCGGGGCCAATTGCTCCCCGGCTGCCCGCATCACGTCTATCTGCATGGCCATTCACTGCCATCAAACTTACAGATGCAGTCGCAGCAATAGCGGCTGTATATAAAATCGTTCTTCCTCGCATGTACATTTCTCCTATGGGACCTTTTCTTGGGTATAGATATAACAATGTAACACCGGTTTATCGTATTACAAAGAGATATTCGGTCTTTTTAGAACTATGGTTGCTCTAAACAGACGAAAAAAACACTGTTTTTAGTCCGATTACCAACTTTCAATGACAATAAGGAGGTCGGACACATTCACCCAGCCATCATTATTAAGGTCTGCAGGGCAGTTCGTTTGGCAACTTCCCCATGCATCCACAATGGCAAGTAGATCACCGATGTTCACCACACCATCTCCATTGGCATCCCCAGGGATACTGGTACCCAAAATCATAAAATGAAAATCTGATGCGTCAAACCCTGAATTTCCATCACTATCTCTTGCTACAACACGGATTTGACCCTCTTCAGTATTCACATCTGGCACTTCCCAAATGTAAAAACCATCGTCAGAGGTTGATTCAATCACTGACTCCCATGACATACCGCCATTTGGAGAAAATTCTATGTCTACTTCCAAGGTGCCAACATCGTCATCAGAAATCCAAGTAATCGGAACATATTGGGCTGGGGAGTATGTATCACCACCATTTGGTGTTTGAAGATACACCGTAGGTTTTTCGCCGCCTTTATGTTCTGGAACGTGCATCGTAATACAGTGCATCACTCCTGCTGCAGTAACAATGTTTTGACATGGAACTGCAACGATGGTCTTTTCAGGGCACGCCTCTTCCCACGCTTCAATCGCTTCACTGTTATGTTGAGAAACCGATGAGTTTGTATAACTTGGAACGAGAACAAGATTATTACAAATCACAGAATTTGCGTATGTGTAGTGCGTCCAACCTACACTTCTAGCTGGTACACGTACAACTGTATATCCTTGCAACTGCAATGAAGTTGCGATGTTGTCACAAATTGAATCTTGCGTGGAACCTTCGTTATATGGCCAATCACTCACAATACAAGTTGTGTCGCTCGCCCAGCACATCCACATATCGATGTGTTGCGTTGAGTCAACTGATGTTGGGAAGGCATCTGTAATGGTGACATCTAAATTTTGATAATCCAACCAATATTCTCGAATCTGATTAGCAGATAGATTGCTATTCTCATCTTCAATAAGTTCAGTTGCCCAACCTAACTCTAGTGCATTAAGATGAAAATTGCCTCCTCCATGAACAAGTGGGACCTCATACAATTTGTGGCTCATGAATTCTGCCATTCCATCGTTTAATGCATTGTCATTCGGCCTTGGACGATTGTATGTATGATCAACGATTGCTCTGCAATCACCTTCATAGATATACCGAGGACCATAATCGCGAATCCAAATCGTATCTGTTGACCGAACAAGGAAGCGAACTCTTGATGTGTCACCGCCCCTTGAAGAGATTTTTGAAAGAGCACCAGATTGTTCATTTGTACTATCGACAGCAATGATGACATCAGCATCACCAATCGTCGTGATGCTTGCCGACATATCCGCGAGAATATTTTCCCAAGAAGAACCGCCCTCCCATGCAAGCAGGATTGCTTCCATCGGCTCATATTCAGCTACACAATGCACAGGACCAACAGGTGGAGAGGTGACACCTCTAGATGCTGCGATAGGGTTTCGTTCAACAAATCGAAACTCCTCCTTTGTCATCGAGCGAGGCGTTTGTTCACCCTCGAGATATTGAGGAGCAACGTAGCAAGATGTTGCAAGAGCTACAGAATGGAGAAGCATAATCATATATTGTAAATATACTCGGATTTATGAAAAATCCAAATCTAAAAACCATACGACTTACTCGTCGTTCGGTTCCATTTTCGATCTTAATCTTTTCTTTGCGCTCGTAAGTTTCTTCTCTTGGATTCGTTTTTCCCGTTGAGTTTTAGAAACAACCGTCCTTTTACGCTCTTTTTGCTCTTTAAGCGCTTCCCGAACGAGTGATCCAAACCGCTGTATCACGGCTTCTTTGTTTGCTTTCTGAGAACGGAATCTCGATGATGAAACTCTCAAAACACCTTCTTTGTTTATTCGGGTCGAGAGACGTTCATGCAAGCGTTTCTTCTGGGAGAGGCTTAAGGTAGGAGAAGATGATATCGAAAAAAGAAGAGTCGATTTCGTAGCAACTTTATTAACGTGTTGACCTCCGGGACCAGAACTTGTTCCGAACACAAATTGAATCTCTTGGAAGGGGATTGAAAGTGATTCATTGATGCGAATCATTACGTCACAGCGCACGATTCTTTATATCTTTTCCAACTGCTATAACCGCCTGCCAAGTTGGTCACATTAAATCCATTTCTACGGAGTGCCATACATGCCGCAGCACTTCGACTTCCACCATGACAATTTACTACCCAAGATGCAGTGCGGTCTAATTCATCAATATGTTCTAGAAGGCGTGTATGTGCGATATTTGTTGCGCCTTCAATTGCTCCATATTCGAACTCAGAATGTTTACGAACATCAAGAAATGAGTAGTTCTGCATCCGATCAACTTCTTGTGCACCTCGTTCTGGAATCTGGTCTAGATTTGAAACTTTGTTCAATGTTGCTGGGGTTGCCCAGCCAACAATAGAATCCAATCCAATTCGGATCGCATTCAAGATAGCCCGTTGTAGTTCATTTTCTGAAACAATAAAAACAATATCCTCTTCTTCAGAGACAAATGAACCTGCGAATCGATGAAAATTGCCGTTTGCTGGAGACCAGATCGAATTCGGCAAATGACCATCTCGCACTTCGCCCCACGAGCGAGTATCGATAACTGTTGCGTTTTTGGAAACTTCTTGAAGTTCTTCTGGATCTTCAATCTGTTTTGGCGTTGGCATGTGACCGAGCAGCGGAACACCATCCCGATTCAGACGTTTCATTCGAGCAAAGTAAAGTGGTGGCTCTGGCTGGTCTGTCAACATAAAACGTACAAACTCTTTTTCATTATTCACAAGTTGAAGTGGTGGGCTTGTACGTTTTTCATAACCGACTGTCGACTGAGGTACTGCACCTAGCGCCTTTCCACAGGAACTGCCAGCCCCATGCGCAGGCCAAACTTGGATGAAATCTTCCATAGTCATGAACCTCTCGCAAGATGTATGCAGTTGCGAAGCGGACGCTTCCATGACTCCCTCTATGCCAGCAGCCGTTTCTAACAAATCTGGTCTACCCAAATCACCAACAAAGATGAAATCACCAGAGGCAAGACCGATTGGACTTTCAGTATTCGCATCGTGTACCAAGAAACAAATATGCTCTGGAGTGTGCCCAGGGGTATGCATGACTGTTACGGTAATGTTCCCTACATGGAATGTGTCACCATCAGTTAGATACGTTGTATTCACATCGCAGTTCGCAGGCCAATTGTATGACCACTCTTCACCGCCATAACTCGAAAGGAACAGGGTCGCGTTAGTGGCTTTAGCAAGTTCATACGCGCCGCTGAGAAAGTCTGCGTGGATGTGCGTTTCTGCAATCGATGTTATTGTCAATCGAGATTTTGAGGCCAGTTCGATGTATCTCCAAGCATCTCGTTCTGGGTCAATAATCAATGCTTCTTTTGTTGCTTGACATCCAATCATCCAAGTGCATTGGGCGAGATCTTGGTCATATATTCGTTCAATGATCATCTCATAAGCGTACCAAAAATAAAGAAAACGGGGCATTTTAGTTGCATCGAATATGATTTCATGCTCTTATATGTTGCTAAGGAGAACCCAATGAGAACAATCCTACTTGTCCCTATCGCGGCTACTGTTGTCGTCGCAACTTTGTTTACAATCTCGTTCGCTGGCAAGCGTGGCGAAGTACATCGTGGTGATGAACATCCTCCGAGAGGACCAGATGTTGTTGCTTGGTACACAGGTGGCGGTGGAACTGGGCTTGATATGGATTTTTATGGTGAGGTTGATGGTGTCATGGGCTTTGCATTTGGCACAACTTCTTGCAATTTTGGAGACATGGTCGCC
>CAZVAE010000037.1:0-11205 GCA_964624985.1 uncultured Isosphaeraceae bacterium
ATCACAAATTTCTTGTTAGCATTTGCAAAGATATTCATGTGCTCGGTGAATTGGGTTTCGAGTTTGGAATGCAGCGACAGTTTTCCAACCGTTTGATTCAAACAATTCACGAGTTGCTGCGGGCGGCAAACGATACTCTGTGAATTGTTCGCCGGGTTCAACTTCTGGCGTTACTGTTGCAACGTGTATATCTCCACCAACAAGCCATTCGCCCTCATCCATAACTTGCTTCGCACCTGGATGTGCTTCATCTTCTGTACCGAATACATTTGGTATCTCGAGCGCTTTGTCGTGAGGGTAAATTTCTTCACAATCAACAATTGCCATGAATGTTCCATCTTCATGGTACAAGGCGGCCCTGCCACCTTCAGTCAATGAGTTTTTTACATCTTCATCAACAGCAAGAGTTATTGGGATTGGCCAAACTGTTCCATCAGCGAGCCGCATATCGTTACAAATTGAGTCAAAATCAGCTTTCTTGCAAAAACCAGTCAGAGGGCTGAACGCTCCTATCGCAATCATTTCAAGATCGCATGCTTGCTTCGCTGACAGAGTGATTTTTGGTAATGATGCTGCTTCTCCAGCAAGATCTCCATCTGCGAATTGGTTGATGAGCGTGCCGCCGTGAGGTGAAATGAGGTTTCCAGATGCCATCGTGGTTCAAACTCCAAATTAAGGGTGTGAAAGGTGTGTAACTTCTCCAACTGCATAGCTGGGATTTGACGCAAAATACGCCGAAACGACCGATGGTAACGGTTTCTAGGTGGTAAATCAAGCCCTTTGTATACAATTCGGAAGAACTCTTCGATACCACTCAAAAAGGGGGCAATCTTACTCAAAAACTCGACTTAATTTCGGTTTTTTTCTATGACACGATGGTAGACCAATTCGATATCAGAAACGTATCTTCCCCAATTCCATTGTGACTCAATATGCTCTTTCGCTTCTTTACCCATCTCCGCTGTTCTGGGTAAGTCTGAGAGCATCGCTCTCAAAGCCGCAGTAGTTGCCTCGACATCTCCAAGGTCTGTGAGATAACCCGTTTTGCCATCGATGACGAACTCAGGATTCGAACGTTGGTTCGTGGTAATGACGGGTATCCCTGCTGCGAGCGTTTCTGCAATGACCAATTGTGGATCTATACTCATGTTTCGAATCGGCATCACGACACAAACTGATTCAAGTAGCAACTTAGGAAGTGAAATTCCATCTTCATATGGAAATCGATAGATATGTATGTTTGGATTTGCCTCTGCAACTTCATCAACACCTTCGATTGGATCCCAGTGCGGTCGTACCGCAAACGAAAACTGAGTTTCTGGAAACTCACATGCAAGATTTTGATATGCACCCAAAGCAACATCCGCTCCATTTCGATGTGTCATATCACGCCAAAACAGAACCCTGTTACCAGGACCTATCTCACTGCCATCATGTTCAGCAAGAACGTCTCGAATTGTGCCGTGGGGTACTTGAGTAGTTGGAATACCCTCCTCTTCAAGACGGCGAGTGACAAATGCTGTTGCTGTCACAACTGCATCGATTTTGTTCCAGAGACGTTTCGTTATAAATGAAAACTTTTCAGGGAAATTTGCAGCAAACATCGTAGCAACAACGGGCGTTGATAATCCAAAAGCTCTCAATCCACCTGCTAAATGAGCGGTTCGGTTATATCCAAACAAGTGCAGAACATCGAACTCCTCTTCCGTACAGATTCGTTTAATCTCAGAAATCTGTTTTTTGAGTCTTAAGAGATTGAGACCATGTTGCTGTTTTCCTTTTCGTTCTAGAATTCCACCTCGATTACGTGCGTCTACGACCAGATGCATCTTGATGTTTTCGGGCAAACAAAATGGCAAAGACCTCTCTTCACCGAATTCATTCGTTATCAGATGAACTTCATGCCCGGCATTTTGCATTTCTTCAATCGCACGCAAAGGGACTTGTATATGTCCAGAAACGTTATTTTCAAATCCTTTCTGCCCTGTTATGACAGAAACATATACACCAATTTTCATGTATTACACTCGATTCCAATGTGACAAATCGCGATTCAAAATAACAGACAACCGTTCGTTATATGGCAAAAAATATTGTACAAGTTTCTCTTTCGTTTCTGGATTTGCTACCTGATACGCTTTGCCCTTGTTTTTTCTACTCCTGCGAATCGCATCGCCCATAGAAGATTGGCCAAGAAGTTTCGTCACTGGCTTCAAGCCAATACGGTGCAATACTCGACGTGTTTTTGGAAACATCGCTGCATTCTTTCGCTGACCAATCAGAGTAGACTCAGCAGAATCAACTACTCCAATAAAATCCAAAACGGAATTTAGATATCCCCGGTCATCCGCATGCAAATCATCGTACAAAAGTAGTTTCAGTTTTTCTTTTGGGTAATACTTCAAAATCGTTTCAATCTGGTCAGCGTATTGACCACGTTTGAGTAGATCTGGATCCGATTCGATTGCCTCTTCAAACGATGACCAACCACATTCTGCTTTTCGTGATTGATAATTACTATATGCTCGGTCAAAAGGGTTTCGCATCACCATAAGTAACTTGACATCTGGAAAGTGATTTGCCATCAACGGGACTGCCCCTTCTAAACAGTATCCCGTTGCAATTTCACCTACTGCAATCTGTTCTGGCTGGGCCATTTTAAATCGTTCCATATACCAATCTATTCCCTTATCGTAGTTGCGATCAAAGAAGTATGATTGTTTTTTAGATGGCAAAAAAACCTGAGGATGTTCTCTTAATGCTGCATCTGTCCAAGTTGTGCCACACCGCTGGCAACCAACCATAAAAAAAGTAATTCTGGGGGTCGCTTCAGAGGACATGTATGAAAATATAACAGGATTAATTAATCCGCGGTTAATTAATCCATTTGTGAGAGTCACACAACATGAGTCAGCGAGTGCGACGTGGGTGTCACAATAGGAACTTATGGATATTCGCAAGTCGATTGAACTTGTGGATAATCGCAAATCGATTGAACTTGTTGATATTATGGCTCGTAGTACCAAATCTGTTTTACACGGGGAAATGTTCCGATAGAGAAAGAGTGAACACTATGTTCGATTTTCAAATTCAAAAATATTTACTATCCCCATTGAAGAGCCATAAATGACCTCTGAGAAGAAAAAGGGATTTCATCGAATCGGAGCAAACTATGGACGACTCATCGCCACTATGGCAATGGGAATCGCTACAGTTCCTCTTCAAATCAAATGGCTTGGTATGGATGGATTCGGCTTGCTTGGGCTTGTTGGTTCGTCCGTGGGGGTTGGCAGGATGTTACAAGATATGACTCGAAGTTCCATGGTCCGTGAACTTGGGGCAGCGTGGCACCAACGAGAAAATGGACAATTTCGTGCCAGTTACGCCGCAGCATTTCGTGTCAGTGCAGTTGTCGCTCTGTTAACCGCGGTTGTCTTTGGCATCATTATTGCCATTTTGCCATTATTGAACATTCGAGAAGATTGGCTATTCGCTGCTCAATGGATCACAGCCTGTGAAGGTTTGGCGACTTGTCTGATTGTGCTGGTAGCACCAACAGTCAATATGCTCATCGTTCGAGAACAATTTTTCTGGCATAACATGTGGACTGTTATTCGGCGGAGTGCCTTTTTAATTGCCACAATCATCCCATTCCTGATTTTACAGTTGAGTGATCTTTCGAAGGGAATGATTATTTATGGAAACACACTTTTCGCAGTCAATGCTATAGCAACTCTTCTACTCGTCTTTGGGTTTGTTGTGTATGACAAAAAAATGTTCCCAACAATTCGCGGCGCTACTCCAGAAGCCATGAAAAAGGTTGCAGGTACGTTTAGTTGGAATAGTAGCGTTGTACTTGCGATTAACTTGCAAGAACGTGCTGCAAACTTCATTATGAACCTATTTTTCGGTCTTTGGGGAAATGCCGTTTTCTCACTCGCGCTACGGCTCGTCAGTTACATCCGCATGGCTACGCTCGGTATAACGTTTGGGCTTGATTCTGTAAGCGCTCGATTGAGCTCAGATGAAGATAAATCTTCTTTACAATCGATGTTTAGACACAGTACAAGATTGCTAAGTTTTGTTGCGTTTCCTGCAATGGTGATTGTGTTTATACTTGCTGAACCTCTCTTGAGATTGTGGGTCGGAAAAAGTACAGCCAACCCAACACTAACTCTTCCGCAAGCTGAGATCCTTGTAAAGATTATGGTTCTTGGTCTTGCATGCAGAGCTGTTTCAGATGGATGGATGAAGTTGTTTTACGGTGCTGGCTTTATACGTAGATATGCACCATACATACTCGTCGGTGGCTTTTTCAATCCGCTTTTATCAATTGGATTCATCCTTTGGCTACCCGAAAGTTGGAACTATACCGGAGCTGCAGTCGCGTATTCCCTTGTGTTTTTAACTGTAAACATGATTATCATGCCGAAAGTCACAGCAAGCAGTGTACAACTTTCATTCAAATCAATCGTGCGTCCGATTTTTCGTCCGCTGGCTATCTCTGTCTTGATTGCTCCCCTGTTGTTTGTTGGCAAACTATTTTCAACCAACGAAATGATCCAGTGGCTTGAACTAGTTTTAGGAGTGTTCTGTTATGGAGCAGTGTATTCGTTCGCAACATGGTGGCTTATACTTTCTGTACGGGAACGCAAAGGCATCTTAAAACTTTGCCGTCAAGTTGTTGGCCGTTGAGCAGTTGAATCAAAATCTTCAAACTCTTCTACTTCTTCGGGTTCGATAGTTAAGATTTCATCTGATGGCTCATCATCATATAACGCGCTTGTAACATTTCCGTCTTGTACATCTCGCCATATGCAAATGAATATGCTCGCTAACACAACATGTAGATATGACCATGTATATGTTGGCCAATAGACCACTTGATTAAACAAACCCTGAATGTACATTGCGACTAACAGAACAACTAGAACACTATAAAGCAGAGGATCTCCTGGGAGGAACTTTCTGAATCTCCAAAGTTTGTACCCGCAATATGTTGAATATATCGTTAGACATACCATCGGCAAGGCGAACGATGCGCCACCGATATACATCAAATAAAACCATGCATTGTGTGGATGCTGATTCACTTCCGTTATTGCCTTGAAATATGATTCTCCACTTGTCCCGAAAAGACCGAACAATGGTCTTTGTGGAAACACATCCTTCCAATAGGTAGCCCAAATGTCTAGCCGACCGGTCTCCAATGAACCGTACCGCTCCAAATTTGCATCAGCCCCAAGGGAGAATACAAATGGAAGTGCGACTGCAGCAATAATCATTCCCATAATCATCATGATGGGTCGCTTACTTACAACGAGCAAGATTGGAATCATCACCATAATGATGGCAATCATTGTTTGACGACTCCCAGTGAGAAGTGCCATTCCAACCGCAAGTGATAAGGCAAAAATGAAGAATGGTTTCAGCGATACATTTTTGTATGCCATCGCAGCATAGGCAAACAGTGGTGCTGCTAGAGCGAACAGTACCCCAGTTTGATTTGAGTTTGCACCCCAAGGTTCAAATCGACCAATACCTTTCAAAAATGATTCGCCTGGATACAGAATTAAACTTGAAGTAGGAATAATCAGCGCAACAAGACAACCAAAAGTAAGCCCATTTAAAACCCGTTTCAAATCTGAGTAGGAAACAATCGTTCTTGCTGTTAGAACTGCTGCTAAAGTCACGCAAACCCACTGTGTTCGCAACACAAGTGCGAGCATCCTCTCTTGTACTGTCAAAACATAGAAAATGCTCAGTGCAGCAACAAGTACGAATAACCAAACGACGGGAGGGATCTCCCTTCTGGGCCCTGGGTGCATCGACGCAGCGAGTGCGATGAGTAGATATGCCCCTCCAGAACTTAACTTTGCGGCTGCAGAGATAGGCCCTAGACCTTCTGATCTGGCAATTGTAAGCCACGGGACGAGAAGGACAAGGGTAAGAAAAAGGCGCTTTTCAACTGGAACAACAAAAAACGCGAGAACTAAAAGTAGGATAGGCGCGATGAGAATCGGCTGTTCGAGTACCAATTGAATGTATAGGTCGATGCGTTCCATTGATAGAATTCTTCTAGAGAATATCGGTAAACTCTCTGGCTATTCTCGCCAATTCTATAAATATGGTAAAACTATGTTATGCGATTCCTACATCGTACATTCTCACTGAACAACATTCTCTTGCTGCTACTCCCTTGCATCGCGACGATTTCTCTCGCTGATTGGCAGCCAAAAGTATATAACGCCATCAAATGGTCCGAACCAAACCAGGGGATACAAACAATCAATTACACATCACGTGAAGGGATTACGCTCGTTCCAATCGCATACCATGGTGGAGTCGATTGGAATGAATCTGGTGATATTTCCCAATCTAATATTGATCGATTCACAGCGTGGGTTCACCAAAAAATTCCAACCGGATATTGCGGTCCCATTGTGATGGATTATGAAAAACCATGGCGAAAGGAATTGTCTCAAAAAGAACTGAATCCCGGACGATTACAGGAAATCTTGTCCGTCTACGGTGAAGGAGTGCAAATCGCGAGAGGAGTCGCCCCAACTGCCCAGTGGGGGTATTGGGGAATGCCATTGTTAAGAAAGACGTTTGCAATTTTGCTAGAACATGGACTTTCAATGAAGCCGCTCACTGAGCAGTGCACTGCACTCTACCCGGATATCTATGATGCGAGTAGAGGGAATGAACAAGTTCGACAAGTCCAAGAACATATCACCGCAACACTCGAACTCGCTGGTGGTCAGATTCCAGTCTATGTGTTTGTTTCACCACGTTATGCGGGTGAAGGTGGTGATCGTTCTCAATTCGTGCCAGATGATGTATTCTTGAGACGCGCGAATGCTGCAATGAAAGCAGTCTGGATTGATGAGATGGGGAATCGTCACAAAATCCAAGGACTGATTTTATGGGATGCGTACTCATTTACCCCAGAATCAGAATGGAAAACTCTAGATGAAACGCACACCTATTACTTTAAGCTACTTCAAGCGCTTGTCAAAGAATGGGAAAAACAAATGGTTGGACAAGCCATTCAAACAAACGTGAACGATTCAAGCGGTTGCCAATATGGAATGCCTGAACCTCAAAACAGCAGTGAAACCCTCTCAAAACAAGTTCAACAAGATGGACATGCAACTGGTGTTTCGAATGAAGAGGTTCCGCAAATAGAAAATGAGCGGCTCCCTAGTGGACGAATACCTAGTAATCGAATTGATGAATAATCTACTGTTTGTCCTGCTCTAGTTCTTGTAGACGTCTCAGAAATTTTATTCTTCGGAGGGTGTCTTTATCAACTGCATCTTTAGACCGTTCGAGAGAATCATTTTCAGGATCAATATCACGATTTCTGAATTTTGAACCTTTGGGTGAAAAACCATCTTGCTCTTTCATCTCCCCCATGGGAGTGTCCTTCAATTGTTTTTCAGCTTTACGCTTCTGTTCTTCTTCGATGCGTTCTTGAAACTCCAATTGAAACACAGATTGTTGATCCGTAGTCAATATAGCCCATGCTTTTGCTTGATATGTAGTAACATCAGGCATCATTTGCATCAGTTCAAGCAAGCGTTTTTTTGACTCCTCAGGAATAGCGGCTTGATCTTTCGGTGCTCCGATTTCGATTGTCGTAAGGATATCTCGCTTGCCTTTTTGATTTGCATTTTCTCGAATGCTTTTAATCTCCTTACCGTGTGCATCCTGGAAAATTTGTATCTTGTTTTGATATTCAGCCATAATCTTATTGATTTCTATTTCTTGATCTTTTGACAAATCAAGAGCTTTCAGCACATTAATCCAAATGCGAGCCTGATGACGAGAACCAACCTTCTGTGATTTTCCTTGCTCCTGCAACACTCTTCCGGTCATGTCTTGGCTTGTCACTTCTTCTGCTTCAATATTAGGACCCGCAAGTAAATCATCTTCTGGAGGTGCCACTGCAAGAGTAGTTGAAGTTATTGCTGCAAGTAGTAGTGAAATGTAGATTTGCATGAGAATGCTCCTTAATGATATGTGATCGACATTCAACGAATAGCGTCGTGGATATAATGCCATGATTCTCTAACGAAAGGTAAAACCCTCAAATCTACGAGATGCACTTGCCCAAATCGCCGATCCTGACACGGGAAGGGATATTGTGACCGCTGGGATGGTGAAGGATATTCTCAACGACGGTAATGATTTAAGCATCGAGATTGAACTTAGCTCTTCTGATGTCTCTCTCCAGACCGCCATGCGTGAGAGAATAGAGGCGTCCATACGCTCAAAAGCGAACGAATGCAAGGAAGTTGTAGGAGCAATACACATTTCGTTCAACCTTGATACTCGAACAGCAAACGAACGTGTTCGTGAATCAGATAACGCATTGCCTCAGATCAAAAATATCATCGCTGTCGGCGCTGGCAAAGGTGGGGTTGGAAAATCTACGCTCTCCACACTTCTTGCAGTGGGTCTAGCGAAAGAAGGAAAATCTGTAGGACTTCTTGATGGAGATATCTATGGCCCCTCAATGCCGACGATGCTCGGGCTACAGGCTGAAGAGAATCGTTCTGAACACGGAAAACTACTTCCCTTCAAGGTGCACGGTATCGAAGTCATGACAATTGGCAAACTTGTTGAATCTGACAAAGCGCTAATCTGGAGAGGTCCACGAGCTCATAGTGCATTTTCACAACTTGCAACACAAACGAATTGGGGAGAACTCGATTATCTCATTGTTGATCTTCCGCCGGGTACAGGTGATGTACCGTTATCTCTGGCACAACTACTCCCGCTTACCGGCGCTGTCATCATTTGCACCCCTCAGAAAGTGGCTCAAGATGATGCAAAACGTGCGGTTCGAATGTTTCAGCAACTCGGCGTTCCAATTCTTGGCTTAGTTGAAAACATGTCCTTCTTCATTGCTGATGACGGAAAAGAGTATGACCTTTTCGGAAAGGGAGGCGGAGAGTCGCTCGCGGCAACAATGAACATTGAATTTCTTGGTGGAATACCAATCCATCCAGAAATGAGAATCGCAGCAGATAGCGGTAAACCAGAACGATTTTGGGAGATTACCCCATCCTTCACTGCCTCACTTGATCAAATTTGCAAAAACGTAGGTGCCGCAGCTGCACGTTCAACTGCGGCAAGACCAACAATAACCGTTCGATAAGGGCTAACTCAAGAAGATGAAGAGGATTGAGATCACAATTCCGTTACTCATACCATGAACAATCATTGATGGAATGATAGTACCTCTCCACTCCCTCATAAGATTCATCCCAATTGCGATTGACATCAATGCAGGTATCGCAATCCAGCCCTGTGGGTGGATTGCTGCAAACAAGAAGGATGTAATCAGGACACTGGTGATGATGCTGAACAGGAGTCCAAATTTTTGAGTGCTACTCCTGAGTTGTCGGTACAACACACCACGAAACATGGTTTCTTCAATGATTGGAGCTGCAACCGCGGCAAGCAAGAATAGGAAAACTCGAACTTCAAACCCACCATGAGCAACATCCACAATAATAGGATGTGCTCCTTCGGCACCTGCAAAGGGATCACTTTGTGCAAGATGCTCCGTTTGTAATAGTGCAAGTCCTAATGTCATGAGTATTCCTACAACCAGAATAGGTAGTGTCATCGCATAACCATATACACCAATGGTGAACTCTCTGAATAATCCCTTTCCCCTAGTCCAACCAATATCTCTACACATTTCCTCCCATGAGACACCTCGTATTTTTGCCCATCCCAGCACAACTAAACTTACAAAGAAAGCTGTGATCGTGCACATCATTCCTACAACTAAGTTGCCATCTGAAACTACAAAAGAAAGCACTCCTGCCGCAGTAGTAAGGAATAAAAATGCAACCAACCATATCGCAAACACTTCAGCGTATATCCCGTGATTGCTATTCGAATCGCCCATCGAAGATTGGACCGAACTATAGATAATCTGCACCAAACTGATTAGCAATCCGATGCAACCAACAACCCCAAAGAAGCAAACGATTCCAAACAGAATTCCAACAGTGACAACTTTTTGTTCAGATTCTTGAATGACACCCTCACGGGCCTCTGAGTTTGAAACTAGAAAAGTCCCAAACCATCCTAAGTTCTCTAACAACAATGCTCTTTGCTCTTCAGAAACAGAACCACCAGAGGCAAGAATATTCAATCCTTCCTGTATTGCAGTTTGAGTCTCGTTGAGTGATCGTTCAGCCTGAAGGAGATCTGCGGTCAAATGAAGTTCCGCTTCCATAGCAGCATCTGAATTATTCATCGCTATCATCAATGCCATAAAGCGCTGCCTTTGTTCGATGCTCCCCGTATCCAAGATTGCAGCAGCACTGGCAACGCTCTCTAAATCCCCCGTTAATGCGGCGACGCCCACAACATACTCCGCTTGAATTTGAGCGATAACGTTTTCTGTAGACCCACCTGTCGCTTCATTCGGAACCTCGGTATCAAGCGTTTGGAGGTACATAATCCCCAAAATCAGCAAGATTATGATCGTCCAAGCACTTTTTACAAAGGGTTGCCTATGCCGTTCCATCCAAGCCATAGTACACCCTTTAGAGTTGACAAAAGGGGTATTTTTCGATACATTTCCATGTTCGCCCTATTGTTTTAGCGGGGCTTTTAAGGAACCAGTATATGCCACGTCAAACAACATTTGCAAAACAAGGTGAAATCGAGCCAAGATGGCGACACGTCGATGCTGAGGGGCAAACTCTCGGGCGTATGGCGACGACCATTGCAACACACCTTATGGGCAAACATCGCCCGGAATGGACACCTCATGTACTGTCAGGTGATTTTGTAGTTGTCACGAATGCTGAAAAAGTGAAAATGACGGGCAAGAAACTCCAGCAAAAAACACAACTCATTTATAGTGGGTACCCTGGCGGTCTCAAAGCGCATAAGTACAGTGATATGATTGAGAAAAATCCAGAACGTATCATTGAACAAGCAGTTCGCCGAATGTTACCAAAGTCAAAACTCGGCAGAGACATGTTTAGACGATTGAAAGTCTATAGCGGTGCTTCCCATCCACATACAAACCAAAAACCAGAGGCACTCAACTGCTGAGATCCTTACTTTCTAGAACGCTGGAGTTCAGCGTTCACCACAAACAGTTCTCTAGAGGAGCTCCAAGAGCTTACGAACAATGACAGAAGAAACACAAACAACAGAAACCGT